>JAGRMX010000001.1 GCA_020441025.1 Leptospiraceae bacterium | reverse complement strand
GCCAATCGCTCCTTATTCAGTCGCGATTGAGGCGCGGACAATATTGCCTCTGATGCGAACCGGGCGAACGATGAAACGCGATTCCAGCAGGTAATCAATGAATAGGATGCTAAAAATATTTTTGATCGGCATAGGCGTCTATTCTGGATTCTTTATTTCGTTTTTTACCATGAACTCTTTTGGAGGAACTTTACAGGACCAGAACGGCGTTGAGAATATTTTGGGTATTAATGCCAATTTATTCGTTTTCATCCCGTTATTCATTTTGTTATGCATAGGCGCAGTTTTCGCGTTTTCATCGGATGAAGATAAAAATAAGGGTGGATTTTTCCCGCCATCCTACCTGGGACTTTAGTTTTTACCCGGCGTCTGCAAACCTTATCCGAACAATCTATCGGCCCTATTCCGAACCAGATCGATTTGATCGGATGATATTTATTAATCGATCTGTTCGACGGTTGCATAATACTGATTGCGACCTATCGATGATAACGCAGGATGCAATTTTAGAGAGCCAATACGCCTCAATCGAATGGAAACCGGCCGTGGAATAATACTCTGTTTAACTTGCACGCAAGGCGGAGATGTGCATAGCCCGATTTATGCAAAACAAAATTCCCGGCGATCAAATCCACATACTATGCAAAGGCCTGCAATTGCTTCCGATCCCGGGAAGGCGGCAACCCGAACAGGCGTGCGTATTCCCGGCTGAACTGGGAGGGACTTTCGTAACCGACCATGTACGCCACGGTAGTCACATCCTCCACCTCGGTAGCCAGTAATCTGCGCGCTTCCTGTAAACGCACATGCTTTTGAAATTGAATGGGACTCAACAGAGTCACTTTTTTAAAATTCTGATAAAACGCCGAAGGACTCATGTGCGCCATTTGCGCCAGGCTATCTACAGTAAGCGGAGACGCATAATCGCGACGTATTTTTTGGATGCAACGCGATATACGCAGCATTTGACTGCCTTTCACGCCCAATTGATATACCACATTCGCAAAGCGCGATTTCATCAAATAATATACGATTTCCCTGATGATCATTGGCGCCAGAACATCCCGATCGTTTTGGTTTTCCAGACAGCGCATCAAACGTAAGAAGGCGTCGGTCAGGACAGCGGTCACGTCATCGGTAAACACCCCGGTTTCCCTGGTCCCATTTTGCGACGGACCCACTTTATCCACCACCTCATAAATCACCTGTTGGTCCAGGCGCAGCACCAGACATAGATAAGGCGTAGTAGACGAAGCTTTTACGACTTCACCCACTACCGGCAGGTTCGCGGCCGAAACAAAAAAACGGCTGGGCGCACAACGATATTGCTTACTGCCCACCGTAACCAGTTTTTCACCCTGTACGACCAGACAGATACAGGGCTCGTACAACGAATGCACGGGCCCTGTTTTTTGATCCCGGCGGACTATTTTTAAAGATTCCAGCGGCGTATCGCTGAGCGCTTCCGTACCGGAATATCTTTCAACCAGAGCGATTAACTCCGATGGAATACCGACAGTCATATTGTAATCCTACACCGACGTCGTCCGCGTAGACGCCATTTGATCGTTAAATCCATTGAACAACTCATAATAAGCGTTCATGCCTTTGCTTTCGGCGGTACGTAAAAAATTCACTCGCTCGACCAATATTTCCCTGGTATCCGGATTCTGCTTTAGAATGCTCATTACTTCATTGATAAATTCGTCCAACGGCATGGCATGCGGATCGGTTGCCTGGTGCTCACCGGTCAGTGTTGTTTGCACATACGGTGGTGCCAGTTCCATCACCTGAATGGAAGTATTTTTTAACTGGTAACGCAAACTCTGGGTATACGAGTGGATGGCCGCTTTGGTGGCGCTATAAGTCGGGAACATGGCGGCCGGCAAAAAGGCCAATCCGGATGAAACCGTCATGATGAACGCCCGGTCCTGTTTTAATAAGTGCGGTATCAACGCGTTGTTGAGACGCATGGGACCCAGCAGATTGACGGCGATCGTATGGTCCTGAACCTGTTGCGTATTGCCGTTCAGCAAATTTTCCATTTGCATGATTCCCGCATTTTGAATCACGCCGTTCAAGGCGGGATAATCGGACAGCACCTGCGCGGCCATGGCAGCGATGCCGGCCGGGTCGGCCATATCCACGGCGTAGGTTGCGAATCCCTCCGCCCGGGCGGCGGCCAGGCGCTCTTCGGAACGATTGCTGACGATCACCTCATTACCCAGTTCTCGAAAAGCCCGGGCCAGGGCCAGACCGATGCCGGAACCGCCGCCGGTTATTAGAATAGTATTATCTGTTAATTTCATGGTGCCTCCATTGTTATGAAGCTATAATACACCACCGGGGCCCGGTTCGTCCTGCCCGATGGTTTCGCGGATTTGCCTGATTCTCCAGGGGGGGGGCATTGTATTAATATGCACATATCATATTGAGCGCATAAGAGTTCAGAACCCTTATTATCAATCCATTAACTGCTCCAGCCACCGTTCCGGATTGTCCATGGGGTATTTTTCACTGAATGCCGCACCCAATTGTACCCTGCGCCGCTCGATAAACGCGAGAAAATTCGCTTTGAATGCACGAAATTCGATGACTTCGGACTTTTGATCCGACCTTTTCTTCACAAATTCCATAAACATTATAAATACTCCGATGCCAATCAATCCTCCCGGCAACAGCAACCCGGTCTGCGCGAGCACCGAACCCAGGGTATATTCCATAAAGATTTCCGAGGCCAGCCCGAAAAACGCGGCCCGGCCTATCTTAAATATTTCCCGGGGCGATTGGGTCATCAACGAATAGAACAGCAATAGAACGGCGGTCCGTTCCGGCAACTTTCCTCGGGCGTACAGATAAACGATCATTCGATGATAAGCGAGCGCCTCCTGTTCTTTATTCTGAATGCTCCGGCCCAGGCTCCGGGCGATTTGATCCGGGTTTTGCTCCAGAAATTCTGCCCATGCGGGGAAAGATTGACTCAAATGAACCGCGAGAATTTCCAGCTTTTGCTCAATATCGATTTCTTTCAGCCGCGCTAATTTTTGCTTCGTGTGCTCGGTAAACCGCCAGCTTGCATTCAATCGCGTTTCTTTATTTAATTGTATCGGATGCCGCTTGAGAAAATTTCGAAACTCCTGCGCAAGTTTATGATCGATCGGGTCGGCCCATTCCTCCAGCCATTCAAACAAAACAACCAGCGCTTCGGAAATCTCGATAGCATGCGCATAGTGATAAAACGGCAATTGGAATTCGGGATCATCAAAATCGATGTCCCAGACCGAAACTCCGCATAGATAGCCGCCATGCTGATTGCCGGCCCTTAATAATCGCTCCTCTTTCAGAATGGCTCCATATATTTCAATCGCTTCGGGTTTCCGGTCCGACAGCACAAGCATCAACGCGCGCATGTAGAGCGCCGGCAAATAATCGCCCGCTTTTTCAAAGTAAGCCAGCGCCGACTGGTAAACTCCGCGCGCGCTCGGATTATCAACACTGTCAGGAGCACATTCATACATTATCAGTCCGGCATAATAGTATTCGACAGGCTGCCGATCATCCGATTCACGGGCCCCCAAACGAGTCATGGCCTGCATGGCCTGCTCGTAAGCCGAATCGAGTTCATTGTCGGCCAGGTACATAAACAGGCAACCGATTCGCCCGTAATGCGCACATAGATCATCCGCGTTGCTTTCCAGCACATGGTCGTACAGCTGTCGGGCGTAAAACGGATCGCCGAGGTGAAACCGAATTAAGGCGTGTAATTTTTTTCGTGCGATCGCATCCAGCGAGCAGGCATCCGATTCCAGATACTCAATCAACGACAGGGCGTCCGCACACTGTTGCAGGGTTGTCTGAATCAGATTCCCATACTGAAGAAAGGTTTGATACTCCTCATACTCCTGAAAGAGTCGATATACGAACAACGGCGCATACAATTGATACTCAAAGAATTGGATAAAAATCTGAAACTTTACCCCCGGGATACTTCTATCTTCTAAATAATAGTAGCGATAGAGACACTGTTCGGTGTTGTAGCCTGCGTCTATGTTTCGGGACAGGATGGCCAGATTTAACCAGGGAAGCGGAAAATTAGAATCCAATTTGATAGCCTCAGCATATGCACTGAGCGCTTCGTCATGCCGGTTTAGTTCACACAAAACATTTCCGCGACCATTGTATGAATGCGCATTTTCCCTGTCCAAACGGAGCGCTTCTTCATATGCTTTAAGCGCTTCTTCATATCGACTCAGTTCGAACAAAGCATTGCCGCGACCATTATAAGCGTGCGTAAAATCTTTATCCAGGCAAATCGCTTTATCAAAGGCCGCCAGAGCTTCTTCAGATCGCCTTAGCTCAAGCAATGCGTTGCCGCGACCGTTATGAGGATGCGCAGAATCTTTAGCCAAACGAATCGCTTCGTCAAAGGCCACCAGAGCTTCTTCATAACACCTCAGGTAAAGCAATGCGTTACCGCGACCGTTATGAGGAAGTGAATCACCTTTATTCAATCGAATTGCATTTTCATACGCCGCCAGTGCCTCTTCATAAAATGCCAAACAGAACAAAACATTACCCCGGCCATTGTGCGAAAACCCAAAATCCTTATCCAATCGAATCGCTTCATCAAATGCCGCCAGCGCTTCACGCAGCTTGCCTTCATTAGCGAGCACCACACCTTCATTATAAAATTTTTCCGCGTCCGCCCTGCTCATATGCGCCTGCTCTGGCCTCGATATATTGACGGTGTAACGATGCTTACAAAAGCCCAAACGCCGCCCGATTTCCAGAAATCGGACATTCATTTTTTGATGTCTATTGTTTTTTATTACTCCGGAGATGCTCAACCCACGCAACTGACTTGCCCCGCACAATCTGAAACCACAACGCAACCGGGCCGAATACCGATTTTTGTTGATTGACTGACCCGCATCAAGTTTTCAGGATTTTTACAATTTCAAATAAACATATTGCAAAAATGAAATGCCGGCAGAATAGTATGTATAGCTTAGTTATCCGGAGAAAACGCTACAAATATGACTGAAAAGCAAAAGATTGTACTCGTGACTGTGGCAGCGCTGCTTTCGGCCTGCAACAGTTGGTCTCTAAAACAGAAGAACACGGAGTTTTTACAGTCCGCCCGATCCGGAAATGTGGCCGACTTGCAATCCGCTATCGATGCGGGCGCCGATATTCATGCCAGGGATAGCGCTGGAAATACGGCGCTTTTGCTTGCCGTCTCCGAAAGAAATAAAGACGCGGCACTAATGTTACTCCAGGCCGGCCTGGATGCGAATGCCCGGAACAACTATGGCGAATCGGCTCTCTATCTGGCGAGTTCGGGAGGATTTCTTGAAATTGTGAAGTTTTTGATACAGGCTTCCGCGAATCCGGAGTTGCCAGACATTAAGGGGCGCACTCCAATGATGGCCGCGATAGCAAATCGGCATATGGAAATCGTTCGCCTGCTTATTGCAAACGGAGTAAACCCGGAGGCCCAGGATCAAGACACCCAAACGGCATTGATGCTGGCAGCAGACACGGTTCAACCGGAAATCATGCATCTATTGCTGAAGGCTGGAGCGCAAGTCGATAGCACCGATCAGTATGAAACAACCGCCCTATTCAGGGCAGCGCGGCACGATTCTCTTGAATCCGTAATGTTACTCGTTGAAAATGGAGCCAATATTTACCATCGTGACTATTCCAATAATACCGCGCTTATGACGGCCGCCTCAAATGGACAAACTTCGATCGTAACGTATTTGATTAATGCCGAAGCGGGCCGAGACCCCGCCAGGCAAGGATTGGACGAAGCATTGGTCCAGGCTTCCCGGGGCGGCCATAATAATATAATTTTATTATTACTTGATGCCGGCGGGAACATAAATGCATTTGCGCGCGGCGAGTATTTTTCGCCGCTCATGATTGCGGCCATGCAAGGCCATGTCGAAACAGTCCGGATTTTAATAGAAGCCGGCGCAAAGATAGATATCAGACACGGCTCCGATTGTACTCCTTTGATATTGGCCGCGCAGGGTGGACACACAGAATCAATGCGCGTATTGATTGGTGCTGGAGCGAATGTAAATGCACGCGAAATGAATAATGAAACCGCACTGATGTGGGCCGCTTATTCTGGGAATGTCGAAGCAGTACAACTCTTGCTCGATTCCGGAGCGGAAATATCCGCCCGAGACCAGCGAGGTGACACGGCGCTACAATGGGCACAGAAAAAAAATCATACCGAAATAATCCAATTACTGAGCCACCACGCTCAATAATCGGGCATCATCGGCTCTAAAGTAAAGGCATCATATTTCCAGTTGCCGTGCCGACTCCAATCGATCGCCGGTACTGTCACCGTTTCGCCCTCTATTTCGACCGTAATCGCCTCCATTTTGAAATCGATGAACTCGTTATCATACACGGGAAAGAAAATCACGCCGTACGCTTCCGATTCAATAAGCACGGCATCATTACGCGCATTATCCGCCGCCGTCCAGTGGCCGATGTTTTTTTGATCGTATGCTTGCGGCGGCGAATCAAAAAAGCCCGCATTGACGGCATTGTAACGCGTGTAAACATCATCTCCCATGAAGGTACCAAACTCTTCCGCCCGCGCGTACACCGACCAATTGCCGGGATAAATTCGCGTCGGAGAGTTCGCGTGTAAATGTATCTCTATTTGCAGGGGAGCGGGTGATTCCTCCCGGCCCGGAATCACCGGTAATAAACAGGGGCCATCCGACACGCGATGGGACCCCATGGCCACGGGACCATACTGCAGCGTAAAACGCGGATATGAAAACCGAACTTGCGGTCCCCAATACGTATCCACCACATCGATGCCGTCCGCTTCCGGCCGCATGTAAGCATACGAATCGATTGTACTGCAAGCAGCAAAAGCAACGACGAGTATTATACTACCAACCGGTAAACACGAATGACGCCTGCCAAAAATCATATGAACATAATCTATATTATCCGGGCTTATGACAATGAAAAGAACGAAACAATATCAAAGAACTTCCGTTTTGATTCGATTCAAAAAATACATATCGAGTTCGCCCTTTCCTTTTGCGTGTATTTTCCCCCGGTGCTCGCATTCACAATACACGTTTACCAATCGGTATGTATTCTCCGAGAGATTGATCCTGCCGCTTTCACCGGAAGATTCCATTCGACTGGCGACGTTGACCGCGTCTCCCCACAGATCATAGCTGAATTTACGCCGCCCGATTACACCGGCGACCACCGGTCCCGAATGCACGCCAATGCGAATTTGAAGTTCAATGCCTTTGCGCGAACGAATCACTTCCATTAAGTCGCGCATTGCACCCGCCATGCGCACCGCAGCCAGGGCATGATCCTCCCGGAGTCGGGGTAATCCGGCCACAGCCATGAAGCAATCGCCGATGGTTTTTATTTTTTCCAGCTCGTATTGATCGGCCAGTTCGTCAAACCCGGAAAAAATCTCATTGAGCAATTCCACCAGTTCGCCGGCCGATTTTTTGGCGGCCAGATCGGTAAATCCGACAATATCCGCAAATAAAATGGTCACTGCGTCAAAATGATCGGCAATCGGTTGCTCTCCCTTTTTCAATCGCTCTGCGATGGGGGCGGGCAAAACATTCAATAATAACTCATCAGATCTGCGGCGCTCGAATTCCAGACCATCTTCGGCCTGAAATTGAACATTACGCATATACCTCATCAGCAAAATCATGGCCAGAGACATCAGCAACAGGTTTACGGACGTGCCGATGGTAGAGCGTAATTCGGATTCCGCAGGCGGCCGAATCACAATCGGCGTTGTTCCTGCAAACTGAAACAAAGAAAACATTAGAACCAGCATCAAAAGTGCCAGCGCCGCCATCGGCAAAATAAGTCTTTTTTGCCTGCGCGTGAATATTACAAACGGCAGGGCCATCATTACCGGATAAAAAAGATAAGCTCCATAGCTCCATCCGTACCAGAACACAATCAGGCCCAGATGAATATTGGCCGTAACTAAAAAAAACAACCGGGGAGCCAGCGAACGACCCTTCCACTGCCCCCACAAGGTCAGCATATATACGACCGCCCCCGCAACGTTCACCACTCCCCCGGCGAATTCCAGCGGACGATGCGCCTGGATAAACGCAAGTATGCCCGTAATAAGAGAAATGATTATGGTCGTACTGATTGCGACCAGACTCATGGAGCGCGCTTTGTATTCATCGCGAGGCAGGGTACTCATGCCGGCAGAATGCGGGCTTGATAATTAAAAGTCAAGCCGTGCGTTGACTTGCGCTTTGACTGCGGGAACCGTTTAAGGATCCGCCTCCGATTTTCCAATGATAAGTTCATTGAAATACGAAAACCGAATGAACCAGCTATTTTTGTTATGACGACCGGGGCAATCCCCATGTGAAGAAGTTGACCCGGTAAGCGTTACACGGCCAGTGAGGCGGACTCGGCTTCCAACCTTTTAATGGCTATGGCGGCATATCCGGCCATACGTTCAATCGTGCTGATTTCGGCGTTTAATTCCTGTCGGGTCAGAATAATGATTCCGCCAAAATGGCGACCGCGATTGGTAAAACCTACGGCGTAAACATTGCGAATATTTAAAAAAGAACCGACCGCGTCGCATACTTTCTGGGATACTTTTCGAGCGAATAAAACATACAGTCCGTTTTCCAGCAATTCCAGTTTACCACTGCGATACATGTCCAGTTCTTCCGGCGTAATATCGGCCACATGAATCTTGTGCTTGCGCGGGTCCAGGCCGAGAATTTGAATCAGCTTGCTGATGGGCTTTTTCAGGCCGTTAAAATCGGCTATTTGCAGCGTTTGTGTCGACTCATCCAGGTAGGAAACAATGTTTATGCTATCTCCGAGCAGCTTCGTCAGCGTGGCCACGACCAATGTAAGCACTTCCGGTATACTGCGAATTTCGGCCACCGCATTCTGAAACTCCGAATAAATAAGCCCGCATTTACGCTTAATGCACTTCTCGGTTACATCTACATTCACTCCTCGATACCCGGTAACGGCGCCGTTTTTACCGATAATTGGAAATCCGGAGGACTCGATCATCACGCGATTGCCGTTCCGATGGTTCACGACACATTCAAATTTATGATCTCCCCCGCCCGCTTGATAATGTTGTAGTGCCATCAGATTTAACGACATCTGTTGCGAGCGTGGAAAAAAGTCATGAAAATGCTTCTTCTGAATTATCTGTCCGGGTGTATAGCCGAGGATTCGCTCGACCACGCTATTAGAATAAACAAACAGGCCGTTAGCATCCGTTTCCCATATCCATGTTTCCGTACTCTCCGCAAGCTGTCGAAATCGCTCCTCGCTGCTGGCGACTTGCTGGTGAGCCTGGTTTAATTCAAACGCCATCTCAATAGAAGAGAATAACACAAAGCTTCCCGAATCCTTAACCACGTAGCCGTATCGCGTGATTTTTTTCACTCGCTCTACATATTCTTTTTCTGAATGCGACGTTAGAAACACTATGGGAATATCTCGGACCGCCAGGATCCGTCGGGCGGCTTCGGGACCGTCGATACCGTCGCCCAGATCTATATCCATGAGAACCAGATTGATCTCATTGTTTCGAATCGCCATATCGACGGCTTCTTCCCCGCTGGCAGCGTGAACAGCTCGAAAGCCTTCCTGCTGCAACGTCTTCAGAGTAATCTTAGCCGGGATGGATTCATTCTCAACCAGTAGAATCGTTTTATTTCGCTTGAGATTCACCCGACATCTCCCGAAACGAGCATATTCTCGTACAGTCCCGCGCATCCTTTCAGCCATACGCAGGCGGACGGGGCGTTCTTTTGTTTTGAGTTCATTTTCATTTCGAGCAAATTCCGCCGAACAACAATTCTTATAAAGCTTCGATCCTGTAATATCGATTGAGTTTTCTATCGGTAGTGAAATAAGGCGATGAATCGTTAGTTTTACGTCAGACAATCAGATTAACTCGCACTGCGATATAGGTAATTCTCTGATGCGCGCATTACAAGGCGCAGTCGTTCCAGAAAGATCAAGCCGGCATCTTCCTTTTAATGGACGAACAAAATTGCGGTTACTGGAGCGGCCTGTTTATTCTAATGTATAGACGCATGTAACCGGAGTCACTGACTGGATTGTACGTATGATCTGTTCGGTTCACACTTATGCCGCGGCAAAGCGGAACCCGATCCATCACGGGTAAGATCCGCCTTGAATTCAGAAGGTGTCTGTCCGGTTATACGTTTGAACGCGCTGTTAAACGTGGATTTCGAATTAAATCCGGAGTTCAACGCCAGATGCAAAAGATTCACAGACGCATTCGGGTCGTTCAACAATTCATTGATGACGGCCTCAACTCTGTACTGATTCACCAAACCATAAAAATTGGTCTGCAATTCTTGATTGATGACCTGACTGATACGAGCTACCGGCAGATCCAACGCTGCGGCCATATCCCGGGGAGCAAACTCCGGGTCCAGATAGGGGCGACAGGTTTCCATATAATGAACGACTCTGTCCAGAACAACCGGAATCTGATCCGATTTTAATCCGGAACGACTGTATTTGCGTTCGCATTCAGAATCATGTGAGTGTTCATTTAGTTGATCACCATTACCATCCAAACCGTTTCGGACCCCATTGTGCAATTGGGTTACATGCCCCATCTCACCATTGGAGACTGACGATTCCTGCATGTTGTTCGCAATGGAAGCTATTGGTTTTCTTCGCGATTCAGTCAAAAACATGCGCACAGCGACATAACAGATGGTCAACGTATAAGATAATATAATTATGCCGCGAATTAACCTGACGTGCTTATATATCCCCGCATCCCCCTCCAGATAGAGCATCAACAACTGCTGCGCCATCCAGAGTAAAAAAAACATGACAATAGCGACGAGCAAACCCTGCCCGCCCGGACAGTTGCGATTGATTTTTCCCGCCAGAGGATCAGGTATATAATCCCGGATCTGCGAATAGATGCGAACTCCATAAATGGACATTAATAAAATCTGAGCATGTAACATTAATGAAAATAAAAATATTCTCGATTGCTCATTTTTTTGAACAGAAACAAACAATAAAAGGACAAATGACAATATCGCCGGAAAGAAATGCAACACATCACCCGGATGCCATTTTCGCCGCATTTTAATGGATTGCACGAGAAATAAATAGATCAATGGCCCATACAAAAAAACGCGCGCATTCATCACCAGCATAACAATTCGAGGAGATTCATTTGAAAAAAAATCCGCCGCATGCACCAGGTGTCCGAACGATAGGTTCACCAGGAGCCCCACAAGATAGTAGCGCGCCGCGCTCCGACCGCTGAATACGATCAACAGAGCTGAAAACATGCAGAATCCGAACATGGCGGCCGGTAAAATATGCATAACACGATTTTATAAGCGCCGGATAGTTTTCCAGCGTATTCAAACCTCGAACCGCAAGTTTTTTCCGCTCCCGGAGAATCTCCTGAACATTTGATAAGATGAAGCATCACATGTTTATGTTAGATAGAATCTTAATACAGTCCGAACCGCACGGCTCGGACGATCGCATCATCGCATCGGTATAGTATCTGTTCAAATCCCCCGGAATGCGCTTTGCGATTCAAATCGGGAAGGAGTGAATCAGATGAAACCTAAAATACTGAACCCGGGCGAAAGAATCGAATTCATATCGACCTGGCTTCCACGCCTGCTTTTAAGTGCAACGCTCTCAGTGACTGTGTCCATAGCGGGATGCGATCTATTGGGCCTTACGGATGAAGACGACGACGATTCGACTCAGTTATTGGCGCTGCTGCTGCTATCCACAACTTCCAGCAGCAGCGACGGATGCAGCTATCAGGTGCAAAGTATTACAACGACCACCAGTACGGGCAACTATACCCTTGTGGATACGGGTCAGACCACCTGCTACGGCACCAATAGCGGCACGGTGGGGTGTTCGGGTGGCGGCACGGCGGCACAGGACGGTTTTTATACCGGCAATACGCCGAGCTATACCAACAATGCGGACGGCACCATCACGGACAATCGCACGAGTCTAATGTGGGTTAACTCGGCTGATACGAACGGCGATAGTTCGATCAATTCCAGCGACAAGCTAACTCAGTCTTCCGCCGTTTCATATTGCTCATCGTTAACGTATGCCGGTCATAGTGATTGGCGATTGCCTACGGTGAAAGAGCTCTATTCATTAATGAACTTTGGTCAGGGACGCGATCCGAGTTCCTGTACGAATTGCGCTTCCGGCAACCTGAGCGGAAAAACCTTCATGGATGACTCCGTCTTCAGCGTCGGCTTTGGCGACACTTCCTCCGGAGAGCGATTGATCGACGGGCAATACGCTTCCACCAACGTTTATGGCGGCAAAATCTTTGATACGGATACGGGTGTTTTTGGGGTGAACTTTGTGGATGGTCGCATCAAGGGGTACGAATGCAATTCCACAAAGACCTTTTACGTACAATGTGTGCGAGGAAACTCAGATTACGGATTGAATAACTTCACCAATAACGGCAACGGTACGATTACGGATAACGCGACCGGACTGACCTGGCAGCAGGGCGACAGCGGAACTTCACGCACCTTCGACCAGGCCCTGACCTATTGCGAAGGTCTTTCCCTCGGTGGATCATCAAACTGGCGCGTACCGAACATTAAAGAGTTGCAGAGTATTCTGGATTATTCCCGCGCACCGGATTATACGGGCTCGGCGGCTATTAATTCCATTTTTAACGCCACTTCATTTACAAATGAAGAAGGCATAACCGATTATGCCACCTATTGGTCCTCCACCACGCATGTAGCGTGTGATAACGCCTCCAGCACTTGCGGCGGAACGGATGATGTGACTTCCGGCGCTTATATGGCCTTCGGAAGAGCCCTGGGGTATTATCTAAATTCAGTGCAGGATGTACATGGCGCCGGATCGCAGCGCAGCGACGATAAGGACGACGTTTCCACAAAAGGCGGCGCCGCTTCCGCCAATGTGGGTTTCGGAACCTTTTTCTACTGGGGACCGCAGGGCGATATTCTCCGGGATGGAAACGGCGAAGACGGCATGTATGTGCGTTGCGTTCGCAACTGATTGGCGCGGAAATCGCAACAAGCGGAGCTTAAAACGGAATGAACAGTGGATACTCGCAAATGCATTTCCACTGTTCATTCCATTATAAAATGTATTAATCTACAGGATTAAAAAATACATCAATTAATAACAATTCTCAGTTATTCTTGACCGATGGTCGCGCCGATGCTTCCTGTTAGTTTTAATATCCAGGAGTCGACGCATGCGTAACTCGATGCTCTGGAATTTCCGAAAAGCTTCATTACACTTTTTATTCTGGGGCGGATGCGTTTTGTACGCAATCGAGACAGTCCCCGCCTTCACGCCACTACGGCCGCACAGAACCGTATTCGTATCGATCTTCAGCATATCCTGTCTGTTGATGATCTTAGATTTTAAAATTCTACGATTCAATGCCTGGATTTATGTCCACCATTTCATTATGTTCGCCATTTGCGCTGCGGTATGGGCCTATTTCTGCTCCCCCGACTAGAATCCCAACGACGCTTTCCGGGATTTCGGCATCCGGGGTATTATTTGCACCAACACTTCCTGGTCTCGACAGGTGCGCTGGTTTTATGCCGGCCTGAATGTAATCATGGTCTCAATGTTTACATATTTTTTTGATACGTTTGTGCGTAGTTCCGTTACATCTCTATTTTTCATTCCCATGATGATATTAATCGCCGGCAATGTAGTGGTTTCAATGATCGTTTCGTATAAACTATTGTTGACCGATTTTCGCAAGCGTAAGCGAAAATCTCAAAACAGGCGGGCCGACTCGGCGCTCCGGGTTCGGGGTCGAACCACGCAGGCAATGCATTAAAGCGGAAATTATGATAACAAAACGGCTTTTTCGCCCTGTTTAAGCCAACCGACGCATTTCAGAATGAAAATTTTTGATTGCTGAAAAACAATATAGGCGCGATTCATTGAATCACAATGCGCCGTGCACTGTTCATAATCACAGCAATCGTACTTTCGAATAATAGCTGTGTCATGCATCAGGTAAACGTGGAAGGCGATCTTTTGGGCGCCGCTCCACTGTTGAAATCATTTGAGGATCGCAGCGATGAGACCCTGCCGATACAATTGCATCTGGATGAAGCCGGACGCAATGTTCGTCCGGCGCCCACGCCCTACAGTGAATCGTATATCAATCGACAATTGGTGGCCAATTATTTTTCCGGGGATATCGTCCAATCCTTCCGTGCCAGCCGACATTTTCGCCTGGATTCCGGCGCAAACGTAGTTATAATCGTCAGGCCCGAATTGCTGGAGTTTACCGATAAAGACAATCTTACTCAGATCCCATTTTTTCTCACGCTGGGTACTTTCCCGGGATACGGCGATACAAAGGGCATGATGGGATTCACGCTGTTTGACCGCAAGCGACGGGAAATAATCAAAGAGTATCGCTATCCCGTAAAACATCGCTTTTTGGTTGGCTGGGCCATTGCACTTGCCGGTCCTGTTTTTGCTCTGGTTTCAGAACGCTTTTCCATGAGCTCCAATGAACGCAATCCGGATCTATCACAGGTCGTTTTCAATCAATTCGAAGCCGATCTGCGTTCGGACCTGGCTCGTGATGAAACATTGTTAACACACTTTACGATCGGCGCAAAACCCGTATACGCAATCGGTCCGGTTGAAGCGGAGGAAGACTATGCAATCAGCACGCGCCGCATACTCGAAGGCCACTTTGTTCGTTCCGGTGCAATCATCGTTGAACGAGAACAAATGGATCTGGTGCTGGATGAGCTGGCACACAGTCAGTCGGGCCTGACCGAATCGGCCCGCAATCGACTCGGTCATCAGCTTAATGTGGATCGCCTGGTTTCCGCTACACTCACGGTGCGCCCCGCATATAGCTCTTCCTATGACGCGCATTTAACCGTACGTTGCATTTCAGTGGAAACCAATCGCATTCTCTGGTCGATAGAAGTGGAAGATTTTGGGCTCTCACCCGAATCGGCTATAGATAGAGCAATGGAAGAAATCATGCAGGAGTTACACACCAAAGCACGTATCTAAAGAGATATGCCGCAGCCATATACGATTCATCAGGTGTAAGCCGACTTTAACGATGAAAGCAAATTCGATTCGTCCGCGATAAATACTCTTCCGCCTGCCGGTAGCCGTACCGGAACCATGCTTGAATCGCGTCTTTGCTGGCGACAAATGTATACACCGCGGGAAAGCCTTCAAAAGAACGCATCTCAACCGTATCACCCAACCTTGCGGCACCATCACTATCCGAAAACTCCCGAATGGCGAGCACGGAAAGTTTATCAGAAGCGGACAGGTACTGCGCCGGATTGCGACAGGTCACATAGCCGTCCACGTACAGGTTTCCATTCATCCATAACGGGAACTGATTAAAGTACGGAATGCTGCCGGATGCCAGAATTTTATTTTTAAGATCGGCTTTGTCTTTAAAGTGATCGAACACTTCGGTCCTGGGCCCCAACAGAGTCAGGCGACTGGCCACTATCTTCAAGCGACCATTCAGACCGGCGATCATTTCATCCGTCAGCAAATAATCGAAATGATCCAGATACTTTTCGTAAATATTGTATTGGAGACGCCGTTCATAAATCCATTGCAGATGCGTATCATACACTTCCTGCATGGAAAATCCGGCCATGAATCCCAGTGCCACCAGAGCGCCGCTGGAAATGCCCACCATCTCATCGACCGGGTATCCCTCTTCCTGTATTTTCTGCAAGAACCCGCCGAAGAAGGATAGGCGCATGGCACCGCCGTCGAGGGCTATGCCGGTAGTCGCTGATTCTTTCATATGGACGATACTCTGCGACTGATAATCGTTCGCAAGTTTTTCGCAACAAATATGGACATGACGATTGATAACCCGTTTAACCGTTCAAAACAGAACTTGCACTCGAACGCTTAGAAGGGCTTGTATTATGACGGATTCGGTTGGAATCCGGAAATCAGCCGAGCTTTTTTCGAACTACAATAAAAATGTAAACACCCAAAACAACACAGAACGCGATTGTACCCAGGGACAACGTGATTGCCAGATCCATAGTCGATTACTCCTGCTTAAACTTATCAAAGGCGGCATATAGTTTCCGCACAATCGATCATTTTTAAAAGTGCGCTTTCATCGCAGGCTGACCGAACGCGGATGTATATGCGAACAAGATCTTTTTAAAGGATTCGCATAATGCAACAGAAAAACAGCGATTCGATCGGTTAAACAATACTTTCCATTGCGAATCCATATTAATCTAATGTGATATTTTTCTCAATGACGATGACGAACGGCTATCGCACTATTGCGAAAAATCCGTTCAAATTTTTCAGGAATCAACCATGCACGCAATCATCCTGTTCTTTCTATTGATAATTTCATTAATTATCGAACCGACTCTGGTGGGACTATCGCCTCTCGATGTGTTCAATATTCCCGCCATCATCTGGGTGGTCCTGCCCGGTTTGCTGGGCGGTCTGGCCGTCGCGCCGCGCCAATTCCCACCGGCCATAGCGCAACTGTTCCTGGCGCATCTAAAAGATCGAGGCGGCATCGCAAAGATCAGGGGCATCTATCAGGCAATGGGCGACGTCGGTCTGGCGGCCGCCTTCATTTCCGGACTGCTGGCTTTCATTCGAATACTACGAAACCTGCCCGAGATTGAAACTGCCACGCTCGGCGTCGGATTTTCTCTATGCTTTATACCCATCGTATACGGTTTAATATGGAAGTACTATTTTGCCCGGCTGGCCATCATCCGCATAGAGGCCCATGCACCGAATCAAAACGATTAAAACGATTGCCACTTACGTTCGATAAAGCTTAGTGCTCTCATGTATAATCGAATTATTACAATTGCTCTTTCCGCGCTGGCCGTATCCTGCGCATCCGGTCCGTATTATACGGAAGCCGGCAGCGCCGCGCCCATCAACTGGCAGAATGATACCGGTTGGACATACCTGGCCGGCTCGGACAATTGCCGATCGGTAACTCTGCCGGACGGCATGAAAAACGAGATTGTTAAGAATTCCTGCGCGGGCGCCATAGAGCAGCAAACATACCGGCAAACCGACGATGACGGCGCGGTGGCGTGGGTATTTGAATGCGCAAAACCGGATAATCAATTTTTTATAGTAATTGCCCGGGATGAAGCGCTTTGCACGCAACTGGGTCGGGAGTTCCGGGAAAAACAACAAAATCGCAATCGTTCCGCTCAGTGACATTTCGAGACCGTGAACCAAAATCCGCCACCGGCATATTCGCCTTCCGCTCTTCAAGCGCTGTTCAACGAGATGAGCGCCACATATGGCCCGGTGAATCTGATTGCCTCGTTCGGATTCGCTCGACGCTGGCGCCGACAGTGCGTGGAACTGGCCGCATTGCAGCCGGGTGATCATGTTCTGGATCTGATGAGCGGAATGGGCGAGTGCTTCGCTCGTATAGTCGCGGCTGTCGGACAAAACGGGTACTTACATGGCGTGGATTTTTCCAGACAGATGATGGAACGCGCCGGCAGCCACGCGCGGCAACTGCGAGAACGTCGGACCACAAACATTGCCCTGAGTGAAACCGATGTATTTCAGTTTGGAAATGACGCGGCCCAATCGGCGCGATTCGACGCCGTTACCTGTAGTTTCGGAATAAAGACATTATCAACCGGGGATTACGAAGCGCTCGCCGGCTTATTACAAAAAGTATTAAAACCGGGCGGACGATTTTCGATCGTCGAGATTTCGGTGCCATCCAATCGTATTTTGCGTTTTTTCTATTTGTTCTACTTAAATCGAATCATTCCCCTGATCGGTCGGCTGTTTTCCGGAAATCCGGATAATTACCGCATGCTGGGCTTCTATACCATGCAATTTCAAAATTGCTCCGGCCTGGCAACCGTTCTTAAAAGCCGCGGCATGACGAAGGTGCGCGAGCATAACTTATTCTCCGGCTGCGCTACGGCCATCACGGGTCGTAATGGTTCCTGATTTTGCTTAACCGCAATTCGGAATAACAATCTGCGGGGCATGCATGTATCGCCGTAAAGTCTCGCTCATTGTTTCATATTGCATCGATTCTATGGTCGGAGTTAATGCAACGGTAACAAACTCTTCCGCACCGGTCGGCGATCCTTCGAGGGAAAAGCACAGCACATGATCGATACCAATTCGAACTCCGCGGCGTTCAACAAAATCCCAGCCGCGCATGCGATTGAACTTCCAGGAATACTTCGCGAAAGGACGTAACAATTCGATTTCATCGGATCCGATGCGCATAGTCGCCCAATTATTGTATGCATATGAGGCGGGAAAAAAGCGGTCCACTTATCAGAAGGATGCGGGCGGGACGCAGGGCGGAGCTTTTGAGCGGATCAATTGAATCAATTAGGCTCCCGGAATTCATAACTCACATCACACATCCAGCAATCCGGCGGCGGCGGCTTTGCGCGCCAGCTCCGTACGATTATGAACGTTCAGTTTGCGATAAATACTCTTAGCGTGATGATTGACCGTGTTTACACTGACACCCAGAACGTCCGCCACCCGCGCAATGGTCTTGCCGCTCACCATTAATTCCAGGATTTGTTTTTCGCGCTCGGTCAACCGCGCTTCCAGAATGGGATTCGATTTACGAAAGCTGGTGAGCACCCGAAACGCGATTGTGGGCGTGATGGTGGCACCGCCGCTCAAAACCGTCTGAAGAGTTTCCCCCAGATCGCGCAATTCCGCTTTCAGGATGTAACCGATCGCGCCGTTGCGCAGGGCCTGGAAAATCAAGTTATCCGAATTCAGGTTGGAAAGCATGATGATGCTGATGTCCGGATTGCGAACCGTAACCCGTCCGGCCAGTTCCACACCGTCCATGCCCGGCAGCTTGATATCCAGCAGCAACACATCCAGCTTCTGTCCGTTTCGATCGCGCCAGTATTCTTCGGCGGAGGTCCAGCAACGCACTTCCCGCACCATGGACAACTCGGACAACATAGATCGAATTTTTTCGATGTACGACTCGTCGTTCTCGACTACACCCACCGAAATTTGACGATCCCCGATTTCCGTACGATTATCCATGGCGAAAGTCTACAATAACGGCCGAAAAACGCAATCGCATAATTATGTGAAAAAAGTACCCGGCAGGCTCCCATAACTCGCTTAGAATCGCGCAGCAGTGTAATTCAAATGACCGTCCGAACAAATAGATGAATCGATGGCCCCACCCATCTCAAAGCGGAACGCGCAGAACAATATGAATCGTGGCCTGTTCGGGTTCATCGAGACGGGGGCCGGCATCGGCTGCCATGGAATCGTCGCCGATAGCATCCATACGCATATGCAGAGTGCCGCCGATTCCGGACAGTCGGCGAATCATCCCGGAAGTACCGCGCCCGGTGCCGTGTCGACTGACCTTGTAGTGCGATTGACTGCGGAACTCCAATCGCATTTCGTTCTCCGACAACCGGAAATGCCAATCGGGCGTACCGCTGCCGTATTTAAGATCGTTGGTAGCCATTTCTTTCAAAACCGCATACAACGTATCGATTTGCGTTTCATTAAACAGAGCTCCCGCTTTTTCGCCCATAGCGGCGGAACGCTCCACCTCAAAATGAATCTCCCGACCGGCTTCCACATAACGCCGCAACAAAATCAATTGCATTCCGTCCAGAAAATTTTCTTCCAGCATTTCCAGATCTTCTAAGCTGAGCAGGTCGCCCCTTAACAATTGCACGGCCGAAGTTACCATGTTACGCAGTCGGAGCGTAAAATTTCTATCCAGTTCGGGATTTTCCACGGCGGCGTCGCTGAACAATTGCAGATCGGTTAGACTGGCGCCCAGATGATCGTGCAAATCGGCGTTGATACGCGCGCGTTCCTGACGCACCGCGTCTCGCAGAGCCAGTTTACTGCGGGTGGCGTCTTTGCGAGAACGGGCCAGCGAAACCAGGTTGTTGACCCTGGAAATAAATTCTTCCCGTTCAAAAGGACGGATTAAATAATCGTTCGCACCGGCCTGTAACGCCGCCATTAAATCGGTCGTGCGGGTGCGAGCCGTGACCATCAAAATCGGCAGTTCATCCAGATCATACTTTTCGCGCAATTCACGGGCCAATTCCAATCCGGAAATACCCGGTAGCATAATATCCAGAACCACACATTCGGGCAAATGCTCCGCCGATAAATGCTCCCGGGCCGCTTCCGCGCTGTTAACGAACTCGGCGTGTATGTCCACGGTACCGAGATAATTGCGCATAACTTCAATGTTGATGGATTCATCATCCACCAGCAATACGCCGGCCTGTACTTCCGAATCGATTTCATTATGATTCTGGCGTACATCGAAAGCCGAATCGGTACGAAAAATAGCCTGCAACCCCTGAGTAGAAGAGATGGCGCTGGAATCGATTTCGGTAAGTTGCGGCGTACCATCCGGGCGTTGCAACGGCATGGTAAAATGAAAACGCGAACCCCGGGACGATGAGTCCGCCAACCACAGGCGACCGCCGTGCAATTCCACCAGAGATTGGGCGATCGATAAACCCAGACCGGTGCTGCCCGGTTTCCGATTGATATCGGTGCGTCCCTGTTCGAACGGTTGAAAAATGCGCTCCTGATCGTCCGGGGCGATGCCGGACCCGGTATCCTGTATGTAAACTTCCGCGAAGCCGCCCGGACGAACCATGGCCCCTATCCGAATTTCGCCCTGCGCGGTATACTTCACCGCGTTGCCCAGCAGATTCTGCAGTATCTGAGTGATACGAGACTCGTCTGCATAGACCGGTGGAAAATCAGTCGGTACTACATTATATAATTCGATCTTATGATCCCGCTCCATTCCGAAACGAATCAACTCCAGCTGCAAATCTATCAACAGGCTTAGATCGATAGCGACGGGATGGAGCCGAATATCCTGATTGCGCAGGCGCGTGAACTCCAGTATGTCGTTCACCAGCCCCGAAAGTCGCCGCCCGCTGATGGCGATCAGTTCCAATTGCCGCCGTGACGATTCGGATAGGGGCTCCTCGGTCGCATCACGCAGAGAAGTGGCCATGCCGATGATCCCCTGCAATGGAGTACGTAGCTCATGGGATGTGGTGGCCAGAAAATCGTCTTTCAATTGATCCAGCGAACGCAGACGACGAATGGACGCTTCCAGATCCGCCGTCAATTTTTCGGAAGTCTGCCGCCCCCGAATAATTCGATTGGAAACGGTAGCGGCCTGAACCAACACAAAGGCCGCAAAACCATAAGTTACGTAATAACCGGTATTGACGATTTGCATTACATATAAAAAATCATTGAGACTCGGCACTAATAAACACAGAAAAGCGATTAAGAACGTCAGCGCGCCCGGCCTTTTCTTCCGCAACGCGCGCAGCATGGTGGTGATGCCGTCAATAGCGGCCAGCAGAATCAACCCGCCAAATACGGGGATGGTATAACCCAGCCATTGCTGATTCAGAATAAAGATGGCCAACAATTGTACGGCGGATAAGCCCAGAATGGTTTTCACGAACCAATTGGATTCTGGATCCGGGAACAATGCATGAATGAAAAGCGTACTGGCCGGAATCAGAATATACGAACCGGCAAACAAAACCTGGTTTGTCAGATTAAACGGAATTGGCGGCAGAAGGTCCAGAAGGAAACGCTCGTCAACCAGCATAATACGGGTACTGATACCGATACACATGATCACAAAATATAGCGCAGAGATTTCCCGACGGTCGAGGCCGAATAAAATCAAATGGTACAGAGAAACAAAAAACAATGAGCCGGTTAAGAAGATATCAACCCAGGCGAGCAGCTTCTTTTTACGTGCCAGCAGTTCATGGTTACCGAATTCCAGACTGTGATAGATGCCCGACCGAAAATAATCAAAATTGGCGACTTCTACGACAATCTCGGTTTCGGGTTGCAGAACAAAGGGTTCCGAAAGTGCCGAAGTCATATCCGGACGAAATTCAATTCCATTCACAGTTGCGCGACCGGCGCTATGCACCAGACGACCGTTAACGTATACGCGGAATGCGGAACCGATTGTTCCCCGTAGTGCCAGATTATCGACAGGTCGATCGACCAGTACTCTCAAGCGATACGTACCGAATCCGTACAGAGGCAGATGCCGACCATCGATTTCATAAGCCGACCAGGATTTTGGTACGTCGACGGACTGAAACAGGCGACGGTTCGGTGAGTCCACGACGATCGATTCGACTTCATATTCCGCCTTCGATCCGGCGCCATAATCCGGAGCATCCGCAGGCGGGCCCGTCTGATCGGATTGTGTAAACTGACGCCAGGCAAAATCCCATTGCCCGTCCAGATCCAGTACACCGCTTTCCAGAAGCCGTTCCTGCCCGCGCAAATCGAGCGTACCGGCGACAGCCGCAGGCCCCTGGTTTGAGTTGCATCGGATGATTCCAGCAAGCGCCAGTACTACCAGCGGCAAATACAAATAACGGAAGCGCCTGTTTCGCATACCAATCATAATCTTCCACGTGCCGGATCAATAATCGACCGCTTGAATTTGCGACTCGAAGACGCATGTCCGCGTACTCAAGACATTGACGTCTATTTGATTTTACTGATTCTCACAGCGCTCCCGCAGATTATCCATGGTGTACATTCCGAGGTCATGTCCATCCGACCAGGTGAATTGCAGAGCATATCGCCCGACGGTTTTCCAGCCCAGCAATCGAATAGTCTGGATGTTATCGGTCGTGCGCGTGGTATGAGTGCCGTGCCCGCCCCGACAATTGGCGCAGGGACAATCCTTCCGCAACTCCAGCAGATCATAGGAGCACACCTTTCCATCGTTCCAGGTGATGCGCATATGGGTATCGTCGTGCTCCAGCTTTTTGACTTTCAAGAATTGCATGCTAATCGACTCCATTCCCTCAATCGACTTTAAAATTCAGTTCAAAATACATTTAAAGCGATTCTATTTTCAAAAAGCAATCACTTTCAGAGTATTCAATAACCGGAGCTATTATCCGCCGGATACTTCAATATTTGACATGTAACTCACAAATTCTCTTATCTCTGGAATATTATTTGACCATCATAATCAACAGGCGGATTGATCTCAAAAATACGAGGAATTCCAATGAAAAAACACACCCTTAAGTTTTCATATGTTCTGGGGCTCGCAACAATCATCATTGGGTTGTTGATCTTTGCCGGCTCCTGCGAACCGAAAGATGACGGCGATGAGCTGACCAACCTGGCTTTGCTGTACGCTTTAAATAATTCAAGCGGCAGCGACGAAGCTCGCACCGGCGCTTCCAGCGCATTCGGCGCGGCCACAGCGGCAAGTTCCGGAGTAGCCGGTTCCGCCAGCGGCTCCGGCTTTTCTTTTAACATGTTACCCGGAAAACACAGGGATACCATGCTGGCGCACCTGAAACAAAGATTTCAGGAACAGAACGGATTCGAAATGCCTCGTGCGTTTGAAACCGCCATCACCTGCCAGGATGGAAATTGTAACTTCGGGGCAAATGAAACTATTAACGGAACCGCCAACTGTGCCGGAGGCGGCACCATAACGTATAACGGTATGTCGCTCAACATGACGGGAACGGCCACGTCGGGTACAAATTACAACCTGTCCATGACCCTGAATGGTAATGTTTCTTTCACAAGCTGCATCGCCACATATATCGACATCGCCCAGCTGCCCACCCTGGCTTACAAAAGTGCGACCATCAATTCGGGCACATTGAACATGAACGGCACTACCAGTACGCAAGGCAGCGTAAGCGGGAGCACTACAAATTTCAGTTCGAATAATAACATGGCATACACTTCCAGCAATTTGAATATTGCCGGAACGAGTCTTTCTTTTGATCTGACAGATAAAAGCAATGTCAACGGTTCGATTACAGTTTCCGGTTCGACCATCAGTATGACCGTAAACGGTAGCTATAATATAGGCGGAACTGTGAACAGTCAGGCCGTCACATTGAGCGCTTCACTGAATACCACGCTCACCTGTGATACCGGCACGGGCATCTGTCAGTAGGTCGACGCTATCGACACAGAACTAGGTCAATCGAAGCGAATTCCATAGATGGCAATTCGCTTCGTATTTTAAGAAACAAACCCGCAGCGCTCGGCCGACGCAGCGCCTTTCCGTTTTTGATTCACAGAGCAATGCCCTGTTCCCTGAGAAAAAGGACGACTATGCGGGCGGGTACAGTCAAGCCGATTCCGGACCCGGGCGCAAATCCAAACGAAGCCCGATTGATTCCAATGAAAGCTCCCGACGCCGTAAAAACTCCGGCGCCCGAGTTGCCGGGATAGGAAATACGATCCGTCTGTATAAACGGGATGCCGGGAAAGCGAACATCGCTGCCCGTTCGATCCAGATGTCCGATATATCCCCGCATAAAAGAACGTGTCAGTCCATACGCGGAACCGATTAAGAAAACGGACTGACCAATACGCAAATCACCGGACCCGACAACTTCAATAACACCGAAATCTTCGACTTCGGCTTCAAGCAACGCCAGATCCGCGGGAGGAAATTGCGCAAGCAAGCGAGCCGACCGACGTTCGCCCTCATACTCAATCATTATGTCATTTTTTGCGTGCTCGGCGACATGCAGACAGGTAACAATGCGATTGGGGGCCACAATCATCCCGCTGCCATGCGCGACCGGTCCCATGCCCGCATAAATCGGAACACTGCGCTCCATTGCGATTTGTATCTTCCCGGCCGGAATATCATTTGAAATACCCCCATCCGTGCTGTGAGTTTCGCAACTCAATCCCATCAATACACAGATGAGAATTATCACTTTTCTGAGCATGGCTCATTTTCTACCCGAAAAGTTCCCCGGCAAATCCAATTCGATCGTCGGAACTCCGGCTTATTCCGGGAAGGGTTTCGCTTGACCGGTAATCAGGCCTGTCCGACCGTTTTCCGGAATTATGGAAAAAGAATCGCTGTACTACCTTGTCCGGGATACCGTCGCTACCTATGCGGAACGGCCGGTTTACTGGGTAAAACCGGATGGCCAGAATTTTCACGCGGTCTCTTACTTCAACTGGCGCGCGGACATGAAGCGCTGGTCGGCCTATCTGCTCTACAAATTGAACCTTAAACACGGCGAGCCGGTCGGTCTGATATGTGACAATCGCTATGAATGGAACATGATCTGCATGGGCATCGACACCATCGGCGGAATTGATGTGCCCCGGGGTTGCGACGCCACCAAAGAGGATATTAAATACATCCTGAATCATACCGAATGCGCCGTTGTGGTAGCCGAAAACGAAAAAATGATCCGACAGTTGGCCGAGCAACTGGCGGACTTGCCGCACGTAAAACATATCATTGCGATCGAACCCGCTTCCAAATTTAAGAAGCTGGAGCAAATCAAAGAAAAGCTCGGCAAAGTCAAACTGCACTTTTTTCTGGATACGCTTACCATCGGCGAAGAACTGCTGGAACAGCACGGTGAGGGCTTATTGAAAAAGCGCGGCGAAGCGATTCGCCCGCACGACATTGCCACTATCATTTACACTTCCGGAACTACCGGCGCTCCCAAAGGAGTTATGCTCGAACACCGCAGCTTTTGCTGGGAGGTTTCCCAGGTGCAACAGACCCTGCCGCTGAACGAACGCGATCGGGTGGTGGTGTTCCTGCCACCCTGGCACATAGCCGAGCGGGTGCTGGAAGTCACGTTGATGGCCTGCGGTTCCAGTATGGCCCCGTCCAGCATCATCCATCTGGCGGGTGATCTGGGTACTATCAAACCTACGGCGGTCGTGTCCGTTCCACGGGTCTGGGAAGGATTGTATAAGCGCGTATTTGATAATGTGCGCAAGCAGGATGAGAAAACGCAGAAGATTTTTAATTTTGCGAAGGATACGGCCCTCACTTACACCGACATTGTCGACCATCTGCTGGATCGTTTTGCGGTTACCGAAGATGAAAAGCCGCGCGCCCGCTTTGTGCGCAAAACCATTTCGGTATTATTGTTCATACCTTTCTTTGTACTGAATGCCGTCGCCCAAATCATCTTAAAGAAAGTGCGCAATGTACTCGGTGGTCGCGTGCAGTATGCCATTTCCGGCGCCGGAGCCATACCCGAACATGTGGCCACTTTCTTCCGCGCGGTAGGCATTCCCATTCTGGACGGGTACGGCATGACCGAAACCACCGCTCTGTCGGTAGTGGGCGAGCTACCCTGGCCCAAGCGCGGCGCGGTGGGCAAACCGTTGCCTGGCGTTCAGATACAATTACGCGATGAAACCGGTCGGGTGGTGACGCGCCCGGGAGCGCGCGGCGTACTCTGGCACAAAGGACCGCACGTAATGCGTGGCTATTATAAAGAGCCGGGCAAAACGGCCGATGTTTTACAGGATGGCTGGTTAAATTCCGGCGACATCTTTACGTGGACCACAACGGGTGAGTTGAAGTTTGCCGGTCGCGCCAAAGATACGATAGTACTGGCCGGCGGTGAAAACGTGGAACCCGGTCCCATTGAAATTAAATTACAGGAAAGCGAATTTATCAATCAGGCGGTAGTGGTCGGACAGGACCGCAAAACCCTGGGCGCCATTCTGGTACCCAACTGGGATCGGGCGCGTGAGGAGTTAAAAGCCAGAGGCATCGCCGCGCCGGAAGATCCCGCTGCCTGGCATGAGAACCGCGAAATCCATGAATTCTATCATCAAATTATAAAAGAAAAAGTCTCCGGCGCCAGCGGATTCAAAGGATTCGAACGCGTAACGACCTTTCACCTGTTGCACAAGGAACTGGAAAAAGGGGTCGAGATGACCGAGACCATGAAAGTGAAGCGTAACGTCGTATTCGATAAATTCGAAAACGAAATCCATCACATGTATAAAGAATAATACCGTCGAGTGAACGCTTTAGAAAGCTAAAAATGCGAGCTCACCATTGTGAGCCGGAATCAAACCGACGACATACGGCGCAATTCATCGGCCTGTTCGGTGGGAATGCGCGTTAACGGAACGCCCTGCACCGCCATCCAGCAGGCCAGTTCAAAGAATACGCCCCGACGAATCGCCTTCGCCCAGGAAGAACCAATCAGCACCTGCCCATGGTTGCGCATCTGCACGGTGGTTACTTCCGGATCGGTAAAAGCCGCCGCAACGGCCTGCGCCAGTTCCGGACTGCCCGGCATCAAAAACGGCACGCTGGCAAAGCGACCGACATAGGCCGGAATCTCTCCGATGAAATCCAGATTTTCGGGCGGGTCCACCATACAGGCTGCCAGGGTAGCCGCCCTGCTCTGGCAGTGCAAGATGGCCCGGGCAGAAGCACGCCCGGCGTATACCAATCGATGCAACTCCGCTTCGACCGATGGACGCGGGCCATCCAGGTGGCGGCCGTCATCAATAGATACCAACGCAATCTCGTTATCTCGTAAATGAGCCAGTTCGGTGCCGGTGCCGGTAATCAGGAAGCGATGGGCGTCGATTTTCAAACTGGCATTGCCACAGGTCGATCCCATCAACCCGGCGCGAGCGGAAGCATGACTGAATCGCACCAATTCGGCCCGCGCCTCGATCGGGTCCAGGCTTGCCTCCAGGTCCGAATCGATCCGGGCACAATCCAGTTTACTCTGATCGGTTTGCATAATTGTACCTCTGTTATAGTGGTCTGTTATAATGGCCGGTATCATATGCAATTCCGGTATTCTGTGAGCAATCATTTCATGTTTGCGCCGGGCTGATTCAAATCATAAACATGCTCAAATCGCTGCCATCAAGCAATCACACACGAGAGAGCGGTTATTTGATTTACAAATTTTGACGCATAATTTCTCTCGAAGCTCAGAACTCATCTCAAAACAATGCCTTCTTCTCGGTTTTGGCAATCAGGGATATCTACTTTTTCCGGAACGAAAGGAACGAATCATGCGCATAAATTATAAAAGTTCAAATAGAAACAACTTTCGTCATAAGGCTTTGGGTATCTGCGTGGCATTGTTTTTATTTGCACATTGCCAGGCAGGCAATGAAACCCAAAACGAATTCTGTACTCTGAAAAAGGACGCACTACAGCAATGCAATGGGAAGTCCGTGCGCCTCAGCGCTCATCGTCCGGAGATGGTTCTACAGCATCCCATTACTCAATTTGAAAAAGTCGAATCGTACTGGGAAACCGAATTCGGCCAATGGATTTTCATCAGCAACAATGCGATTGATTGCGCGCAGGACGTTCAGATTACCGGTACGTTGCAAACGGAAGTAGGCCCCTGTCAGCCGACCTCCGGTACCCGCAATGAATACTGCGGTACGGCCGTACACGTATCGGAATGGGTTTGTCGATAACACATTCAGGATTTAGTATCGTAAAGGTGAAATCCATCTTCAGCTTGAATGTACACCACGCTCCGGTCGTATTCGTTGTCGGACTGTTTTTTATGGCCACCGTCACCGGCTGCCAATCAACCGAAGAGCAGAACCGGACACAACCAACGGCGACTACCGAAGAATCGCCTTCAACACCGGTAGTCACCATGGCCGGAGCACGATCGGTTCGTTGTGTAATAGTAAATAGAACCGCCTCCAATTTAACGCTCAGCGCTTCCGGGTTATTGAGCGGAGTCTGGCACATCGCTCCACGCGAAGGTGAGATTGTCGCGGCCGATACCAGCGCCCATTGGATTACGTACGGTCGCTCGCGGTCCGAGCAGGTGCATGCCTATATTAGATTTCAAACCGCCGGCGGCTACGTGCGATTGGTCTGGATGCTTACTCCCGATGGTGAACTGCATTCCCGGCATATGGCGCCGCCTACCATGCGCGTTCGCAATATCGAAAGCATGGAAAACAATGATCGCGCCCGCCGCGTAGTTACGCTGATTGTAGAAGAGTAACTCACTTTTTATCCGCACAAACGCAGTAATACCACGCTTATTCCCGACATGCGTCCCGACTTGCGAATCCATTGTCGGCCGGCACCGTGTCACAGGGTCGTGCTATAATGTAAGTAGGGGGAGGGGTTGGGCAGCCCCATATTATAATACAGATATAGCAAAATCCGCGCCAGAGAATCGCAGGGAAAATAGTTAAACGAATTTTTATCCCCGCACTAACGCACCAATATCACCAACGTGCATTCACAGCGAGATTGCTTGCGCGCAGATTGTAGTTTTTCGCTCGCTGTGGAATTGAGTCAGGCTCCAGGGACGGAGCCTCCGATCACCCGGTACACGGATGTACCGTGTGATCGGCGAAAGTCCACAGCGGCGAAAAACTTTTTAAGAAAAGCGCGCGAGCCAGGCGAGCAACGTGTCACAGGGTCGTGCTATAATGTAAGTAGGGGGAGGGGTTGGGCAGCCCCATATTATAGTACAAATATAGCAAAATCCGCGCCGGAGAATCGGATCAAACCGACAAATCGCACGCTGAATATAAAAAAACATTACTATCCCCGCACATCAGCACCCATACCACCCACACTCATTTCCCCGCGAGTCTGTTTGCGCGTGTACGGTCGATTTCCGGACACAGAGTTTACGTCAAGCTCCACGGACGGGGCTTACGTCGACCCGGTGCAGGACGCACCGTGTCGACGGCGGAAACTCTGCGTTCCGGAAATCCATATATAAGGCGTACAAACCAGGCGAGCAACAGGATGTACCGTGTGATCGGCGAAAGTCCACAGCGGCGAAAAACCTTTTAAGAAAAGCGCGCAAGCCGGGCCCGCTGAAAACCTTTCCGCAGAGATCGCAAAACGGGCGAAAGTTGATTGACAAATCAATCAACTTTCGGGAATCGAAGCTGTGGCCCGCCCCATGCCAGACAGGAAGCGCCCAAAACCGGAGCAGGACAATCCTCCGGGGTCTTTACGGCGACGGCAGCGTCAGGAACGCCAATCGGACATATTACAGGCGGCCATTGAGGTAATCGCGGAGCGCGGCTATCACAATACCCGCATCTCCGACATTGCCGAGAAGGCCGGAGTGGCTTATGGGCTGGTTTATCATTATTTCGGCAGCAAGGAGAACATCCTTTCCTCCCTGTTTGAAAATCTATGGGAGCGTTTCGGCGAGCGTATTGCCCGCATCAGCGCGCAGGAAATACCGGCCACCCACAAACTGGCGGAGATTTCGGACTACATGCTGGATACCTTTATCGCTCGACCGGACATCATTAAGATTCTGGTGCACGAGATTGTACACTCACATCATATTCCCGATTTACCGCAATTGGAGATTGTGCGGCGGATAATCGGACAGATTGAAAATATTTTTCAAGCGGCCATCGTCAGCGGAGAGCTTTCTAAAGACGCGGACACGCGCCTGCTGAGTTTCGCGTTTTTTGGCGCGATTGAAATGTTGCTCACCGCGCTGGTAACCGGTGTTTATGATCAAACCACCACACCGGACTCGCGTCAGTTAAAAGAAGTGAAACGGAATATGCGCGCCTTTATTCACGGCGGCAGTTTCGGAGGTTAACATGAATTTTGCTCTGCCACCCGATCTCATTGAATTTCGTGACATGGTCAAAAAGTTCGCGCAGACTTATGTGCAGCCCACCGCCGAAGAACGCGACGCGCAGGGCAGCTGGGATGCCGACATCTGGAAAAAGATGGGTGAAATGGGTTTGCTGGGTCTGCCCTTTCCGGAGGAGTACGGCGGCCAGGGTGCCGATTGTCTGACTACCACCGTGGCCACCGAAGCTTTCGCCGAAGGCGCCACCGACGGCGGAGTGACCCTGGCCTGGGGCGCGCATACCATCATCGGCTCCATGCCGATTGTGCTATGTGGTACGCCCGAACAAAAACAGAAGTACATTCCCAGACTGGCCACCGGTGAATGGACCGCCGGCCTGGGCTTAACCGAACCGGGCTCGGGCAGTGACGCAGCCGGCAGCATGGAAACCCGAGCGGAAAAAAAAGGCGATCGGTACGTGCTGAACGGGTCTAAAATGTTCATCACCAACGGACCGATCGGTGATGTGTTCGTGGTCATGGCCGTTACAGATAAGAAAAAAGGCGCCATGGGTGTTTCGGTATTCATTGTTGAGAAAGATTTCAAAGGATTCAGCGTCGGCAAAAAGCTCAACAAAATGGGCATGCGCACCAGCACTACCAGCGAGTTGATCTTCGAAGATATGGAAGTACCCGCAGAGAATCTGCTGACGAAAGAAAATTCCGGTTTCGTACGCGTCGGGCGCGCTACTCTGGAATGGGAACGTACCGTATTGGTGGCCAGCGCCATCGGTTCCATTCAATATTTACTCGATCAATCCGTGAAGTACGCGAAAAATCGCGTGCAATTCGGCGAACCGATCGTACGTTTCCAGGCCATTCAGGATAAAATCGCACGGGCGCGCATGCGTCTGGATGCGGCCCGTCTGCTACTGTATAAAAGCGCCGTAAAGAAAGATCGTGGAGAATCGGCACCCATAGAATCATCTATCGCCAAGGTTTATGCCACCGAAGCCATGATCGACGTCACTTATGATATGGGCCAGATTCACGGCGGCTATTGTTTCATTCACGAGTATCCCATCGAACGATCGTATCGCGATGCGCGCCTGGGAACGCTGGGGGGCGGAACATCCGAGGTGATGCGCAGCATTATCGCCGCCAATATTTAAGTACGGATCGATCGTCCTCAATTCGATTCGAGCAGGTGATTTGAACAGGCGATACCACGGTTCGGCTTACGACTGAGTTATATGAAATACGGGAGAGCATAAGACATGGATTTTGAATTAAGCGCGGAAGATCGTGAATTTGTAGACCAATTCAAAAAACTGTGTGAGCGTGAAATCGAACCCGCCGCAGCCGAAGCCGATGAGAACGGAGAAATACCGCCATCGCATTTCACAACTCTGGGAGCCAACGGTTACCTGGGTCTGTTGCACGACGCCGAATACGGCGGACAGGGCGCCAGTTATTTCCAGGCCACCCTCGCGCAGATTGTTCTGGCAGCCAGTTGCGGCTCCACGTTTTTTACGACCGGCGCTTCCGCCGGATTGTTCGGCAGCCCCATCGCGGATTATGGCAGCCCGGATCAGAAGCGAAGGTTCCTGCCCGATATAATTACCGGCAAAAAGATCGGCGCTCTGGCGGTCACCGAACCGGCCGCCGGCACCGATGTTTCGCGCCTGACCTGCACGGCCACCGAAACCGACGATGGCTTTGTGCTGAACGGCCAGAAAACTTATATTACTAACGCACCCATTTGCGATTACGCTCTGGTGTTAGCCCGGTTGCGACTGAAGAACGGCCGCGAACCCGGCTTAACTCATTTCATTGTAGATGCGAACAGTCCGGGCGTATCCCGTGGGCGACCCATGAAAAAGATGGGCTTGCGGGCTTCGCCGACCGGAGAGCTATTTTTTGAAGACGTGGCCGTTCCAGCCGAAAGTCTGCTGGGGAATCCGGGTCAGGGTTTTCGCATAACCATGGAAGCGTTCAACCGGGAACGATTGGCGCTGGCGGCCTACAGCGTGGGCGTAATGGAAGCCTGCTTCAAAGATTCGCGGCGCTACGCTAAAGAACGCAAAAGCTTTGGGCGACCGATCATCAAACACCAGAGCGTGGCTTTCATGCTCGCGGACATTCTCACGAAATATGAAGCGGCTTACTGGCTGCTGATGGAAACCGCCTGGTTGTTCGACCGCATTGCCGAACATCGCGTACAGGGCGGACGCTCCGGTCGATACATGCACAACGGACATCCTATCGATTTGACCGCCCGGGCCGCGGAAATCAAATTAATGGCTTCCACATATGCGCGTGAAGTAACCAACCTGGCGGTGCAAATTCATGGCGGTGCGGGTTACATGGAGGAATACCGGGTGTGCCGTCTTTATCGGGATATCAAACTGGCGGAAATCGGCGGCGGCACATCGGAAATTCAAAAACAGATTATTGCGCGCTATGAAACCAAACGTGTTCCGGCTTGAATATAAATAGTATCAAACGTGCGTCCAATGGAATCCGCATAAAATCAAGCGAACATCCGATAGCCAGGTTTTGCTTCGATTAGCCATTTACTGCTTGCTGTTCGCGAATACGTCGACGTGTTGAATAATCGATGCCAACGAGGCTACCGCCCATTATTCAAAAAAAGCAAAGGAACATTATATTTACAATGCTCCTCTGCCCTGCTGATTGCGCGCCGATCACAATCGATGCTTCACACGCGCGCCCGAACTGAGCGAGCGAAACATACCGCTGTACGGACGCGACATTCCTACTTCCGGCTCCGACCATCGTCGCAGTCCGCCAAAAAATGCATGTCGCCAACCATACATACGCAAAGCCAGTTGTGGCAGCTTTAACTTCAGACTCATAATGCCGAATAGAATCAATACGATTCCCGTCAGCTGAACCCAATCGCGTGTCTCCTGTAATAGTAAATATGCCCAGACGGAATTAAACGCCGGTCCGCTCATATTGATAATGGTTCCCGGCCCGGCACCGATGCGGCGTATACCGTACATAAACAGAATAAACGGAAAGAAACCGCTGATACTGGCCAGCGCCAGAGCCAGCAACCACACTTCCGTTTGTTCCGGATACTCGCGAAAACCGAACACCAGGCTGATCAAAATCGTAAAGCTCAAAACCGTATACCCCGCCGTTCGAATGGGATGCAACGTTCGTAATACGCGCTCACCGATTACGTTGTACATCGCAAAGCATGTAGCCGAGGCGAGGCCGAACATAACACCCACGGGATTGATCACACCGGTAAAAACGTCCAGACGATCGACCCTCAGAATCAGAATTAAGCCCGTGAAAGCGATACCCAGCGCAAGCAACTGGCCCATATCAATCCGACGTTGTGAAATGGCCAGTATGCCCACCGTAATGGCCGGATAGATGAACACAATCAACGTTGCCAGGGACGCTTCCAGACGATGAATCGATTCGAGCGAAAAATACGTGGCGCCGCCGATGCCCAACACGCCCATTAACACCAACGTAATTGCCCGCCGAATTGTAACGGCGCGTAGCTCTGGACGCAGCCACACTTTCTTCTCAAAGAAGCTGAACGGTTCGACCAATTCCACGGCGAGGGTTCCGGCATTAACAGAATGCGCGCCGGAAGAGCCGTGCGCTCCGGGCGTGAGCCGGATCTGACGTTTTTCACGCTGTCGAAGCCAGAGCAGGGCCAGTACGAAAAAACCGGCCGACAATTGCATACGCATTAACAATAGAGTGATGGGTTCCACTCCATAGCGATACGCCATTTTAATCCAGATGGACTTAAAAGAAAAGCCCAGAGCTGCCAGGGTCATGTAAATGTAGCCGGCGAGTGGTAACCCGCCGGCTGTGCGGGCATTCATGATTTGCCTCCTTTGAAAAAGTCACAAAAAAAGCCGCGGTGATTTGCCGCGGCCTCTCTCGTGGATTCAGTTTATGTAGATTATGATTATGGCTTCATTCTACCGGTCCAGCGAGGAGTCCGCGGGCATACGAATGCCGGGACATACCAGTTTGTGGTACGACGCTTCGCTGACATATGTAGAATCATGTTTAACATGCGATGGTCTATTTTTTAAACATCGGGAAAATTGGCAATCCGATTACGATTTTTCCGCGCGCGGCCATTCTTACACCGAGCATGTCCATGCTCTCATAAAGAGCACTTAACACAACGGGAGCAATCATCAGGAAGCCGGTTTAAGCTCTCGGCCCCGGTCATCACTGGCAATAAAACGATCCTCGGTTTCCGGATCGCCCTGACGCAAACGATCGGTGTACTGTCGGGCTTTTTCGAGCGCTCGTTGGCGATCACTGATGGTACCTGCGGTACTCATCAGAATCCGCGTTCCATCCGGACTGACTCTATAAATGCTGTAGGCCATATTGCCATGCTCCGGTGGGGCCGTACCCGGTCAATTCCAAACCGGCAGCATGCAGACCGGTAATCATATTAATCAATGTTATTAGAATAGAAGAAATCGGGGAGCAATCTCAAAATGATTTTCAGGGATTCGGCGAATTTTATCGGCCGTTAAAAACCGTGTTCCAGTCTTTCCCGCAACTGATGTTGCATGGCTACCGAAAGCATTTGCCCTTCGTATTGTAAGTACAAAGTATCTTCCGCTATGCCCGTATCCGTGGTCAGAATCACAGCGTTCCAGATGTTTATGTCCATGCGCGCCAGGATGCGCGTAATGTGCAGAAGCAAACCGCGTCTATCGGGAGTTTCAATGTACATACGGGTCAATCCGCTGCCGGTCGCATTGGAAAAATCGATTTTATGCGGCAGGGCAAAAATCACCTCCGGATCGGGTGGTGTGACGTTGTGTTCGCCGAGCAAAGCATCCGGATCGCTGGAAGGATGCAACACGCTTTCCATAAGTGCTCCCAGACGCGCCGTAGATTCATTGATACTGAAATGAGTTTCCGGTCGATCGGGCGTTTTTAACACGAAATTATCGTGCGTAAAAGCGACGCCGTCTTCTACTTCCGTAAGCACATTGCCGGAGATGACGTTCAATCCCATAACGTACATGGCCACGCACAGTCGATGTAAAGTACCGACCAGAGTCTGGGGAGTGCGAATGCGAATCTGAAAACGATTATCGCTGATGAGTTCCCATTGAAATTGGATCATACCAGGCTGTGCAGTTGGGAAAAAACATCCTGACACCAACGAATCCAGAGCTCGATACTGATTGTGTCGGCCCGGAATTTCTGATGGGCGGCGTCTATATTCACATCAACATCCTGCTCGACGGACAGACGGTTTTGAAATTCATCAATATTGGCTCCCAGCAGTTTCTTTAACTCGGGCCAGAATAACAAAAATTCGCCTTCCCGATTCATTCCCAATATACGATGACTGCCGTGCCGTAGTTCGAATTCCTCTTCGTTTTCCCTCAGGAACCAGGTGCCCAGTTCATCCAGTCCCGAGCAAACCTTCCAGATGCCCTGATTCAGTTTACGCCGCTGCTGAGCATTGCGCCCAATCTCTATATTCTCTACGAAAGATTTCAGAGCCGGCATTTTTACCTGACGGTACGAGCCTTTTGTCGCTTTTTGTTCCCACCAGGGCTTGGACGTTTTCCCGGCCAGCAGACCCTCCAGAGTATTCATGGCCATCTTCCAGATTTGCTCCTGGCGATTGCGCTCTTCCAGGTCGGCCCATCCGTCGTGCGAAACCTCCAGCACAAGCCCCTCTCCGGTTTGGCTGCGCGATGCGCCCAGATCATGAATTTGAAAAGTTATGACGGTTACATCCTGATGCGAGTCCCATTGCTGGCCCCACCAGCTATACCGTACCAGATGGTACTTCTCTGCCTGCATTAAGCGCATCTCAATAAGACGATCCTCTTCCTGTCCCACCAGATTTTTGGACATAATCACCCGGGGAGCCCACCACTTGCGCAGTTCGTTTTGAGATGTCAGCGCCCGGTATACCTGAGCCGGAGTGGCGTTTACATTTATGGAGAGCTCAATAGGATCGAGATTTGACTGTGCCATAATCGCTATGTTACGCTACTTTGAAAGGCGTATATACTGCAAAGCTCTTTTATAATCAGTTTGATGACCCACATCCATGTAGGTCATTACCGAAATCCGGGCCGGCGGCATCCCTGCCATACGTCGGATTTCGCCCCACCGCGCAGGCGGGAATACAGCCCAATTCTGACGCGTTCCGGACCGGCCATACTCCCGGCTCAAAAAAGAAGATGCGCAATCACCCCGAAATTCACAAACTGATCGCTGTGACGCTCGGGCTGTTTATGCGTCTCTAATAGCAGGCTGTTGAATTTTCAACCCGTTTAAAGGATAATGAATTCGTCCACGTACGTGAAGAACTTCCGTAACAAAATCGCATCCGTCGAATTGAGCATTCAGACCGCAAAGGAGCCATTATGCAATCTCACATAAAACCTCAGAGCTTACAATCGCCTTCGCCCGGCTTTAAAAGCAGACTGCGCGCCGTCGGCGCCATTATACTGCCGGCCCTGTTGGCCGGAACTCTGCTGGCGTCCGATGATTCGGATCGCCTCACATTCGGCTGGCTACAAGGAGCTGATTGGCGCGGCAAAGCGGAAGTCGCGGTTTATGACGGTACGGTGGTCCGTTATCGTCAGCAACGCCCCGCCTCCCTGACGTTGATTACCGTCACCGAACCTTTCAATACCCGCCAGGTGGTTAAATCCGAGTCGGGAGAGAACGCCATCACGGCGCTCAAACAAAATCAGGTCTTAAAATATCAAACCGGCGTATATCCCTACAGCCAGATGAATTCCGTTTTCTGGAACGCTTCAACGGGTGATTTTTTCAAGGCCAGCATGACCACACAAGAATGGTGCGGACAAACATTTAAAGAAGCCCGTCGGTATGGCGACGGCTTGCGTCTGGCATACAACTCGTACTGGGAAGACGAAGCGGTGGGTGAAATGTACATCGAAGATCCGCATGAAGATACCCTGTATATACTCTATGATGAATTGCCGCTGGCGGTGCGCACCGAACAATTGCAGAAAGCGGGTCGCGTATATCTATTTCCTATGCTCATGTCGTCCCAGGTCATGCGATCGGACTGGGACATCGGCCATCCCGCCCGTAAACCGACCTATACACCGGCAATTGTAAACACGGAGCGCGTGACGCTGAATGCGGCCCGCAGAAATTTTCAAGACGTACTCAAAGTTACGATTACCTTCGAAGACGGCGGCGCGAAAAAAATCGATACCTTTTACGTGGATATGAACGATCCGAATCGCTTGCTTTTAAAATGGGAGCGTAATGACGGCGGACAGTTTACCATTTCAGAATTATATTATACCGACTACTGGAATCAAAATCGGGCCGGAGATCGATTGACCGGCAGTCGTTTGTGAATTTATTTTGCACGGCGTCCCGAATTCGCAGACAATCAGTCATCTCAAAGCCGCCTCCATGCCGCATTGAGATGACTGCTATTTTTCAGAACAGGATTATCAGAGCAATAGAATCGAATTATGTTTACCGGAATCATTGAAACCCAGGCACTGCTCAAAGAAAAATGGACCTCCGGCGAAAATACGGTGTATCGCTTTGAATCGAATCTGGCCGCCGAGTTCCGTCCGGATGAAAGCGTGGCCCACAATGGAGTGTGCC
>JAGRMX010000019.1 GCA_020441025.1 Leptospiraceae bacterium | reverse complement strand
TACGGTATGAACTGATATCCAGTGAAAAGTGGCTGCCATTCTATGGCCAACCACTGGAATGGGCTGGCATGTATGAAAGTTCCGCACAGGATCGCGAGGTTAGCACGCCTGCGGGCTATCTGATCAAAATTCGCGCCGACCAGAAGAGTTGCATCGTTCATATTGGCAATGAACCTGAAATTGCTACCGGACCCCGGGGCTCCAGCATGGAACAGGCGATTCCGCACGTGCTGTTTATTGGTACGGCTCTTCAGTTGGACTTGCCCCTCGGTCGCATCGAACTGGTTGAGAACCGGGCAGGGCGCCTGCAGGTGCCTTATCGATTGGAAGGGCAGACCCGGCGCCTGAGTCTATCCTGTGCCAGCAAAAGTGACCGATTTCCGGTGCAGGTGCAATTGTATGATACTGTAAAGCAGTTCATGTCCCGCGAGGGTGGTGGTCATCCATATCGATTTATGGTGCTGGATGAATCCGTTCCACGCATTGACATGGTAACCCTGAAGTCCAGAAACCCGGACGCGCGCATTGTAATCCTCAAGAATGAAGCTATCGGTCCGGCAGACCGCAAGCAAACGGAGCAGAGCAGTCCGTCCAACTCAGCCCGTAAGCCGGCGGAGTTGGACCACAATCGGATGCGCGCTACGGATTTGTTGGCCGGCGGCATGGCTGATCACCAATCGGCCAATGCGGTGTTCAATGCCCGGATATTTCTGAGAAATCTGCAACTGGATCGGGTGAAAAGCTTGCCCGGCGAATTCGATATGACCGCCCAGGAAATCGATTTTGTGCGTACGTTTCTGATGATAATGATCAAAAACGAAAACAATAAGGCGGAGTTGGCGGCGGTGCGTGCAGAGTTGCTGGAGTTGGATGAGATCTATCGCTTGAGTCGCTGGATCGTGGACGATGATCAGGCCCAATTCGAGACTGAGCTGGAAAAAGGGGTCGCACCATCAGTTGCAAGAGAGCTATTGGCTTTGATTACTCGCAAACGGGAGCGGGCTGAGGAAAAGCTTCGCGAGCTTAGACTGTGGGAATGGCAGTATCGGCTGGCGCAACTTGTGCGGACCTAAACGCGCGATAAGCCCTTTTTTTGCACAAAAAAAGGGCAAAAAAAGTTGCAGTTTTTGCCGATATGCTCCAGAATCGGGCATAATGACCGGTTTTGCCGCCATATTGATTGCTCTGGGATTGCATGGTCCGGCCATGCCCGCAGAGCAGGGCGCCGCGCCGATTCCTCCGGCTCGTGTTGTCGGCTATCAAGAGCAGGGTTTGGCCTGTCGCTCTTGTGTTGAAGCGACGCTGGCGGCTCTGCAAAATCAGGATTCCCGACAGCCTCTTGATTCCGCCGGCCAATCCAGTCTGGCCCGGGCAGAGGAGTTACCTGCTCATTCCTATGCAACCGCCCGCTTGATTCATCCAGAGGGTTTGGAGCCGACCGGTTCAAAACCAGGCATTCGTCCTGGTGTGGCCGCTGGATCTGCCGGCGCTCTGGAAGCAACTACCAGTGGGCATCGACCGGCCAACTCTGCGGTGTCGAGCCCGTCTCAATTGACGCCATCGGGGCTTTCAAAGCTCTCAGAGCATACCGGCCTTCCAATGGCCGCTGGTGGCATTTCAGAGTGGACTGTCGATCTATATGCCATTTCCTACGGAAGGTCTGATTTGCAGATCCGCCCGTCCGGAATGCAAATTCTGAAAAGCAATAACCAATTGCGGCCGCTCTATGTGATTCGGGCGACCCCGGCCAGAGTATTCGCATTCGAGGAGCAAATTCTCAATGAATCCGGCGCGCAACGTATGTTCAGGTCAGTGTTGACTGCAGGCTATAAGTCCTGTATGCACAGAGCGGCGTCTGGGATCGCAGGGCAGGGGATGGTCGATATTGGGGATTCCAGGTCAGGGCCAACCCTGGCCTCGCAAAAAACTCCTCGGCTATATTTGCAATTGAGCAATCAGACAGTAGCCGCGCCAGCGACGTCCGGAGCATCGATCCATAGCACAATGATCGCCATAATGGGCGATTTGAAATTTAATACTATGGACGCAGTCTTTCGTGCATACCAATCGCAATCATTGTGGAGCAGCACGATGGGCCGATGTCCTCTATTAGTGCGCGCATCCGAAGGAGGGCTCGCCCGTTTCAAGCGGACTGCTTAAGCACCCGGAAATCGATTATTCGGCTCTCTCACCTCTGATCCCGCAGTATTCATTACTCCGAGGTTTCCATCGGTCCATTATGGCGATAACTGACGGCTTTTTGATTGCTCGAGGACCGATCATCGGCCCGCGCCCGAAATCCACTCATCAGTGTTCTGGATGCGAATCGATGTCGGTGCGAAGAGAGACGTCCGAAAATATGAGCCCCGCAATCCACATCCAGGGTTCTTACGTGCCGCCTTTGTATATTATGTCGCATGTTAATTTGATCGTAACCGTCGGGGTGTTTTCAGCAATTGCCGTCGTTTCCGGGTTGATAGGGCCGCTTGCGCTTTAATCATGGCACTCAAGTAGTTTTTTGGGGTGGGTTCCTTACATGGCACGTAATAATCCTGGTGTTGGCCGTTTGCTGGCAGCCATGCGAAAGTTGATAGCGGAGGTTAACGATCAGGAAATATGTCGCCGTCTGGATATTCTGATGAATTCCGAAAAGGAGGATCTGCCACCGAACCTTATAAAAAGACTGCTGGAGTCCCCCGAATCATTTGATGCCCGAGAAGTTCAGGAGCCATATACTCAGTACGTAAAACATTACCTGTATATGGTCAAGCGCGCCGCCCGGGAGAAATCCCGTCAGTCTGCCATTTCCTCTGAGCGCAAAGCCCCGTCTCGAAAAAAGAAGTCTGCAAATGTGCGAAAAACTAAATCCGGCGCAAATGCTCGTTCTGGCGGGAATACGGAAAGCACGGTCGACAAAATGGCCGATACCTTGCAGGATTGACGGAAGTACCGGTGCATTCTTAAGCCTCGATCCGCACCAACTACTAAAACATCGAGCTATTGTAAGATTTCAGGACACCTGATCCCCGTTTCGCATTGTGGCTCCCGTGTTTGTGGGTGACTATTGGCCAGTATGCCACCATCATCAGCCAGGTCCGCCATGGCAAAACCCGCATATGCCTCGCCCTATCAGGAAATTAAAGCTCCGCTACGTAGCCCCATCCCATAGCTAAGTGCCCATATGCGGCCATGCCAATTTCGCGGCAAAAAGGCAGCCCTTATGGGTGCCGATGTATCTGCCCAATTCTAACCACTAATTCCTGCCAGCCGCTTCTGCTCTGCTCAATTTTCGGCATGCCCATGTGTCGGCTGCCACCCAACCAGCAGATAACCAACTGCCATCTGGCGGTCGTCAGATGGCCATTCCGGGGGCAGTTAGAGAGGAGGGTGCCGATATCCAGGCATTCACGGATTGCGTCCTGTCCGGTATGCATTTTCAACTTCGTGGAGCGAATCACCGGGGGCCCGGCCTGATTGAAACACTGCAAATGCTTCATTGTGGCGGGTTTGCCAACACTACTCGGCGCATCGGCGCTTAATACCGTGACTATTTTTAATATTTGGTCCGAAGAGGCGATCGGATGCCCGTTATGATTGTGCGCAGGAGTCTCTAAGCCCCGCCTTGTCCGTACTGCAAAATTTAGACAAATGGCCATATACCTGCCGTCTTACGCAAACGTTCAACTAAATCAAAGATATCAGACTTTTTTCCGTCTTTGGGCGATCTGGCGGGGCAGGGAATGGCGCCTGGATATATAGACCTTCGATATTCCCGTGAGCATAAAAGGGTCGACGCAAGGACGGAGGCGGATTTGCAATGAAGCAGGGCGAGGAGCGCCCACCTGCTGGCAGCCAGACTACGGGCATTTACAGCAAAAAACGCAGCCAGGGGCTTTGCGACAAAATGACATGTCGGACAGAATATCTGCGGGCCCGCACAGGGCGATTCTGGCATAATGACATGCGCATGTCGAACGGGCGGGGCATGTCCGCAAGGCAGGGGTATAAAGGTTAAATGCTTAATTATATGCAGGTTAGGGGCGATTTGAATGGCTGAATCAATAAAGCTGAAGGTTTCCTGCCATGCGTGCGGGTACGTAATCGAAGGCACTGCGAAGTATGGCCCCGGGCACTATGTGCCGGAGGGGGTTCCATTTGAATTTATTGCTATAGGCAAGACCGTGAGTGAGAAGGGTCGCCGGGTTAAGGCGGAGGCAATTTGCGTTTGCCCCAAGTGTCAGGTGCGAAATAAATACATAATCTGATATGTTTATGTTTGAGGCAAAAAGGGCTCCGGCATGAGTTTCGTACAGCCTGTATTCTTTGTTTTTATTGTCGGGGCGCTGGGGGCGAGTATAGGACGGCCACGTTCGGTTTCATTGCTGTTGGTCATATCTGCAGGATTTTATGCAGCGCAGGGTGTAGCTGCGGCCGCATTGCTTGCCTCTTTTGTTGTGCTTATCTATCTAACGGGCCTGCGTAGTCAGGCCGGAAATGCTAAAAAAACAGCAGTAATAATGCTTATAATAGCTCCATTAGTAATGCTGAAATATGGGCAGTTTATGGGGGTGCTGGATGAGGAATGGCAGTGGCTACTGCCTGCCAGTTTACCACTGGGCATCTCGTTTTACACATTCCAGGGTTGGGCATATGTCACAGCACGTTTACGGGGACAGCTTTTACAGACCCCGGGCTTTGGGCGGGTTGCCTTATATCTGCTTTTTTTTCCGCAGTTAGTTGCGGGTCCGATCGTAAGGCCCTCTCAATTAATACCGCAGTTTGACCATTTTGATCGCAATCGACTTGCGATGCTGAAAAATGGTCTTTTTTTGATTGTAAGTGGCTATATAAAGAAGGCGCTCCTGGCAGATAATCTGGCGGCGTGGGTAGATCCGGTATACGCGAATCCGACCGGTGTTGGCGCTGGTAGTGTATTATTGGCGGTAGTGGCGTATGGTTTTCAAATCTATCTGGATTTCAGTGGCTATTCTGATATCGCTATTGGTATAGCCCGATTGTTCGGAATACGGTTACCGGAAAATTTTAGATTTCCGTATTCCGCCTGTGATTTTCAATCTTTCTGGCGTAGATGGCATATCACTCTTTCCACCTGGTTGAGAGATCATCTCTACATTCCCATGGGCGGATCGCGCCGGGGTAAATTAAGATTGGTATTAGCGCTCGGAATCACCATGCTTCTGGGCGGATTGTGGCATGGAGCTCACTGGAACTATGTTCTGTGGGGTGGAGCACACGGCTTATTGCTTGCTGTGGAGCGTTGGATCCGGCCGGGAAACCGCTCACAATTGTTTCGACGCCTGTATCGTTTTTGGACGCTCGGCATGGTGTTTTTGCTATGGGTGCCATTTCGGGCGGGTGCGTATCCGGACGGTTGGGAACGAATGGGGAGCCTGCTGGGTCGATTGATGGATGTGGGAGCAATGTGGGGCTCCCTGCCTGAAAAGGGCGTGCAGTGGGTACTGATTGTAATGCTCGGCTATGGGGTGCTTTCGGCCCGGGGAAAGTCGATGTGGCGTTGGCTTGTGCGTTGGCCCGCCTGGGCAACCGGATTGTTGGCTGTGACGGTGGTGTTGGCCGTTCTTTTGCTGGCGCCTGGAGAATCTTCCTTCATATACTTTGTATTTTAGATTGGCCGCTCCATTTGAGATTCATTATCAATACCATCCAGATTTCCTGATGGGGGCTGAAAAACCGTTGCGTACCGAGGGCTTTAGAGATATTCTAAATCCGGAACATTTATATATTGTTCACAGGAGTAAATCTAATGCCTGAGCTGAAAGGAACCAAGACACATGAGAATCTAAAAGCCGCTTTCGCGGGAGAATCTCAGGCCAATCGTCGTTACCTGTATTTCGCCAAGCAAGCAGACGTGGAAGGTTATCCGGATATTGCCGGATTGTTTCGCGACACTGCCGAAGGTGAAACGGGACATGCGCATGGCCATCTCGAGTATTTACGCAAAGTCGGTGATCCGGCAACCGATCTGCCGATTGGTGATACCGAGTTGAATCTGAAAGCCGCAGTGGCCGGTGAGACACACGAGTATACTGATATGTATCCTGGTATGGCTAAAACCGCACGCGATGAAGGATTCAGCGAAATCGCCGATTGGTTTGAAACTCTGGCCAAAGCCGAAAAATCCCATGCGGGACGCTTTGAGCAGGGCCTCAAATCTCTGGCCTGATTATTGAACGGGCAGCCGGGGGCTGCCCGTTTTTATTTTATTCCGTTTGGGTTGCGGAGTGGCCGTCTGTCATTCCATGGCATTCTAATCGTGTATGAATTGTGTGTTAGCGTAGAGGGAGATTCTTAATGGATGTGATTTCTTTTGAAAATGTCGCGGATGTCTGCTATGATCCGAACGATCCTCTGTACTGGGATCGAGATTCGTTGCGGCGGGAAGTTGATCGGACGTTTGACCTTTGCAATAGCTGCCGCATGTGTTTTAAGTACTGCACCGCCTTCCCGCGTCTGTTCGAGATCATGGACGGTCCGGCCGACGGCGATGTGCGCAATATATCCGAAGCTGATCAGAAAAAAGTGATCGGTGAATGTTATCAATGTAAGATTTGTTATGTGGCCTGTCCCTACACCGACGCGGACGGACATAAGTATGATCTAAACTTTCCGGCGCTGATGCAACGGGCCGTCAATATTGACGCCCGGGAAAACGGCATTTCTTTTCGCTCGAAAGTCCTGCAGAACCCGGACATGGCCGGAAAAATGAACACCGGTCTGATATCACGCCTGGTTAATAAGACCATGAACATGAACTTCCATCGGAAGATCATGCAGGCCATCCTGGGTATTCATAAAGATAAAAAGTTGCCCGAATTCCATCGCACTTCCTTCGCGCGCTGGTTTCAAAAATATCGCAAGAAGCAGGAACAGGAACACACTCTGATCGCCGATCCGGTGGCCAAAGTGGTTTTATTCAGCACCTGTTTCGTGAATTATAATAATCCTTCGCTGGGTCGCGACGTAGTTGAAGTGCTGGAGCGCAACCGGGTGCATGTGGATTGTCCCGAGCAGAATTGTTGCGGAATGCCGGCTCTGGAAAGCGGCGACTTGAAGTTTGCCATCAAGAAAATGAAGCGTAACGTGCGGTTGCTTTTGCCGTACGCAAAGCAGGGTTATAAAATTCTGGCCGTGAATCCCACCTGTTCCCTGACTTTGAAGCAGGAGTATGTGCGTTTTCTGCCGGAAAAAGATCGGGATGACGCTCAGGTCGTGGCCCAGGCAACCATGGATTTGCACGAGTTTTTATTTGAACTGAAAAAAGACGATAAGCTCAACCGCGATTTTCTGTCATCACCGGGCAAAGTGGCCTATCATTTGCCCTGCCATTTGAGGGCGCAGAACATTGGATTCCGATCTCGGGATGTAATGAAATTGGTTCCGGAATCGCAGATCGGTGTGGTGGCGGATTGTTGCGGACATGACGGCACCTGGGCCATGAAAAAGGAATACTTTGATCTGAGTATGACGGCCGGTAAACGCGCATTCGAAGGATTGAGTGAACAGAATGCGGATGTGGTGGCTACCGATTGCCCTCTGGCCGCGATTCAACTGGAGCAGGGCATGCAGGCCGACACTCGTCCGCTGCATCCCATTCAGGTATTGGCGCGGGCCTATCGCCGTCCCGAGGCGGGGGGCTGGACGAAACCTATCGAATCCAATAGCCGGCCAGGAGGTTCATAATGCAAAAGATTACCATACAGGATTTACAACCGGTTGATGATTACAACCGCAATCGCGATCAGTACCGCGAGCGTTTGTATGCTATCAAGGAACCCCGCCGTGTGCGTCTGGGCGATTATCTGACATTTTTGTTCGAGAATAGAGACACCATGTTGTATCAGGTGCAGGAGATGGTGCGCGCGGAAGGGTTGCGTGAAGAGGCGGCCATCCAGCATGAAATTGATACGTACAATGCCATGATACCGGATCCCTTTCAGTTCAAGGTTACCCTGTTGATTGAGTTTGATGATCCGGTGGTACGTGAGGTCAAGCTGCGCGAGTTGCTGGGGTTGGAGGATCATGTGAGCATGCTGATTGATCGAGATTATCAGGTTCAGGCGGAGTTTGATCCCACGCAAATTGACGCCGATCGCAAAGTTTCTTCGGTGCAGTTCTTAACCTTTAACCTGGGTGAAAAGGCCGGGCAGGCCTTTATGGAAACCGATCAGGTGGAACTCTTAACAACTCATCCAGCCTGTAGCTACCGGGTCACACTGACTGCAGAGCAGCGAGAGGCTCTGGCGGATGATTTGCGTGCGGCCTTGAAGTAGGCGGCTACGGCGTCACTGCCCGGAGCGCTGTCCATCTTTTGCAGTGGACTTCTGCTTTCAGGCCGACACCTTTGCCGTATGATTCGTTCGCCGATATCACCCGGCAGGGTGGCCTTGATGTTACTGGGAGTGCTTGTGCTGGTGCATCCCGTTAAGAGCAACGCCGAAAGTGCCCGGGAGCAGGCAAACAATATAGACATAGCCCGGGACGCGGTGGTGAATATCAACACCACTTACTTTTCTTATTCGTACCGCAATCCCTGGAATCGTCCCGTAGTGCGCCGCGCATCCGGTACCGGTTTCATAATATCGGAAAATCGCATTATCACCAATGCGCATGTCGTATCACAGGCGAATACCCTGCGGGTTTCACGACCCAATCAGCGTACCGATTATGAAGCGCGCGTGGAATTTATAGCGCACGATTGCGACCTGGCCATGCTGAAGGTCGACGATGCCGGTTTTTATAAGGATGCGGTGCCGCTGGAAATCGGCGATCAACCGGAGTTAAACTCATCGGTGGAAGTGATCGGCTTTCCGATTGGCGGAGATCGGGTGTCCATAACGCGCGGAATTGTTTCCAGGCTGGGCATGGACCTGTACAGCCACAGTCGCATCGATTATCATCTGACCATTCAGGTAGATGCGGCCATCAATCCCGGCAACTCAGGCGGCCCCGCACTGCAAAACGGTAAGGTGATTGGCGTGGCCTTCCAAACCCGCAGCCAGGGAGAAAACCTGGGCTACATCATTCCACCGGTCGTATTGAAAAGATTCTTAAAAGATACGGAAGACGGTCACTATGACGGCTACATTGAGTTGGGTGTGCTGGATTTCTCCACTCAGAATCCCACTCTGCGACGAGCGTTGAACGTGGGTAGTGTTCTGACGCCACCCGATACGGGCGTGCTGGTTTATCGTGTTGTGCCCGGTGCATCCGCGGATGGATATATCAAGCCGGGCGATATATTGGTAGAAATCAATGATCATACCATATCCGAAAGCGGCGATGTGGAGCTGGACGGTCATTTGCATCCCTATTCGGAAGTGGTGGACAATCTGGAATCGGGCGCTCCCATCCATGCGAAGGTCGTTCGCGATGGAGTGCAGTTGACTCTGAATTTTCCGGCCCGACCTACCGAAATTATCGATTTCAAACGCATGAACTACGACAGTGCGCCGGCTTATGCCGTGCTGGGCGGCCTGGTATTTCAACCGCTGGACGCCAACTTAATGGAAACGTATTACAATGAGTGGGCGGAGAATCATCGCATTGCGGTCCTGCATTATTATCATTACTTCCTGTTGAATGAGCTGTACCGGGACCATCGAATCGGCGTGGTGTTGACCCGTCGATTGGCCGACCCGGTGAACGTACATCAGGATCGTTATGTGGGCCTGATGGTGCAGAGTGTGAACGGTGCGCCGGTGGCCGACTTCGATGAATTTTTACGGCAGGTGGGACAGGCGCTACAATCCGAAAAATATATGGTGATTGGGTTTCACAATGAGCAAGTTCCGTTGATCATGCGTTCTGCCGACGTGCGTTCGTCGGAGAGCGGCATACTGGAGAAGTATGGCATCGGCACGGCGCGTTTTGTACCTGAGGAACAGGCAGGAGAGTGATTGGAATGCGCATGCGAAAATTGTTTTTATCGATTATTGTTTTAAATCTGTCATTGGTTCTGCCGGGCTCCGCACTGCGCAGTCAAACCGGGGAGCAGGATCGTCGACTGACTCCCGATGGGGAGCTGGTAGACCTTTCATTGCGACGCAGCGTTGTGCTGATCAAGATCAGTCCGGTGTACTACAATCAGGCCATGCCCTGGGTGCGCGAAGCGGGCCAATCATATACCGTCATGGGATTGGTAATGACCGGCGATCGTATTTTGATGCTGGGCCATGATGTGCGTCGGGCGGCGTTATTGGAGGTCACCAAATTTTCATCGTACGAGCCGGCGATTGCCGAGGTTGATTTGCTGGATATGGAAACCAATCTCGCTTTGTTAAAAGTGCGCGATCCGGGCTTTTTTGACGATCTCATTCCGGTGCCCACCGGTGAAGACCCCGAGTTGAGTTCCCAGGCCAGCGCCATCAAAGTAGATCAACTCTTCCGGGTGTACCGGGAAAAGGTGCAGGTTACCGAACTGAAAACCGTGGCGGACTATGGCTTTACCCATTTACCGGTAATCATCTTCCGATCGGATGAAAGCTTTCGGTATGGCGGGCTATTGTTATGTAAAACGCGCGTGTGCGGCTTCATCGGTTATTCGGATCAGGAAAAACGAAATGAATCCATTCCCGCATCGGTGATCGCAACTTTTCGAAAACGCGCGGCCGAGAACGATTACAGCGGGTTCGTGGCCCAGGGGTTGGTGCTGGAGAGTCTCGTCGATCCGGTGCGGCGAGAATACTACAATTTGCCCCGGGAGCGCGGCGGCGTGCTGGTAGCGCGCACATTGCCGGGCACGTCGGTATATGGAACTATACAACCCGAAGATGTGATACTTTCCGTAGATGGAACTTCTATCGACAATCTGGGTTTTTATGAAGATCCAGTGCTGGGGCGGCAACATATCAATCTCTTGCTGGCGCGCAATGGCGCGGAATTGCGCCGACCGGGAGATCTGTTGAGCGTGGGCGTATGGCGTGACGGTCGGGAACAGCAGGTGCGCATCGAATTGCGTAGCTATGCAGGGAATGCGGAGCGCATTCCCTGGCTGGTTGAGGACGCGCCCAATTATATAGTAGAAAATGGAATTGTTTTTCTGGAACTGTCGGTACCGTTGATGCGCCAGCTCTATGGTTCCGATTGGCGTAAAAAAGCGATTCAGCTATCCTATCTATTTGAAACGGAACGTTATTATGAAAAGGCGGGCGAGCAGGATCGCATTGTAATAATTGCCGGCGTGCTGCCCGATCATTTTACCAGGGGATATGACGACCTCAATGTAACTCCGGTTACCGAAATCAACGGGGAAAAAATCGTAAACCTGGCGGCGCTACGCGAGAAGATTCTCAAACTGGAAGAGCAGGGCGCCGACACGGCCGCATTGACAATTTCATCGGGCGCGCCGATTTACATTGATATTCGCAATCGACGGGCCATCAATCAGCGCATTCTGGGTCATTATGGCATTCCGGCCGCCAGCAGTTGGGATCTGAAAACACAAACACAGGGCAAATGAAATCGTTCCCGAATAAGACATGTTGGAATAGACTCAGGTTAAACAGACCCTTCCTTAACATCCCTTATCCGGTGTTCTGATGGAGAATCTCCTCCGAAAAGGCAACGGCTGCGGCCTCGCCCTTTCTTTGACGCTCTTTGCTGCTTATTCGATGGTGTAGCGCACGCCCAGGGTGGCGCGGATGTTTTCGGCGTAGCTATCCGGCTCGGGGCGATAGTGCACAATCGGCATTTCCAGAGTGGCCTGTAAGCTGACGGATGGTGTGTGTACTTCCACACCGGGCTTGAAAAACAGAGTGCCCAGTCCGCGGTCGGCGATTTCTTTTTCTTCACCGTTCCAGCGTTCCGGTTTTTGATAGTGCGAGGTCAGGCCGAACAACAGGCTGTAGGGATAACTTTCGGTGGCCAGCGAGTAATCCCCCAGACCATACGCCAGCGTGATTTCGCCGCTCAGCAGATCGCCTGGCCGATACAATCCATGGCTCAGCAGATAGTTGCGCTGAGTCAGCCCCAGGCGCAGCTCCGAGCGTTCCAGTTGATACTTTAATTGCAGGCTGGAATCGACGGCATATACCCCCGAATCGTTGCCATACTGATAGGTATCTACGGGTGGCAGGGATTCCGGAGCGTGATCGGGCGTCATAACCGACAGGATGCTCTCCTGCACAACCAGTCGCCAATTTCCGGATTGCAGCACCGGCATGCCGGCTGTCAGGCGATAGTATTCCGGGGTGCGGAAGGTGCCGGCCTGATCCGGAGCACGAGTGACCGCGTGCAGGGCATATTCCGTGCTTTGATAGATATAAAACGAGCCAATGCTGGCTTCCATGGGCATCCGAATGGGCACCGAAAAGCTGGTCCAGGTTGAGAGATTGTCACGTGCCGGGGCGCTTTCCCCAAACGGGCTGTGAATGCTGACGGCTTCCCGACGCCAGTCCTGAATCACCAGATTGGGATTTTCGCCGGACAACGGCCCGGCCCATAGCGCTATCGGCTGGGTGGTCAGTATCAGGGCGGTGGCGCTAAAAATGGCACCATACACCGGAAACAGGATGCGTTTTTTGAGCCAGTCTGGCATGCGATACGTTGTCCAGTTATGTCCGGGATTCGGATGTGTCCAATTCAACAGTGACACATACCTGCTACAAAGTCTACCATATATATCGAAATAGCAGTCCCGTTTCCCGGTCCATACTTTTTAATATATGACGGCGGAAAAACCGTGAACCGGTGTTTCCCGGGGGTCACCTAAAAAGTAACCGATGATTCAGTTATCGGCATCAGGTAGTTTATGGATTCAGCAGCAAAATCAGCGAAATTTATATCTATAACGGCATGTGTCGGTCTGATCGGAATGGGATGGTTGCATAACGCGGGCCTGGCCGGTCGCGATCGATTCGATCCGGCGGAAGTCCAATCGGCGGCCTGTCGGGCGGGCCGCTTTTTGTGCGGCACCCGGCCGCTGGATCGCAATCAAATTGAAGCGGTGCCTCTGGCGACTTTGCCTGGTGGAGTGCAACCGCCGAAAGAATATAGCCTGCGGGCACACATGCCTCCGGTCGGGCATCAGGGTGCACAGGCCAGTGCCGCCGGTTGGGTTTTAGCCTATGCCATTCAATCCTACCTGGAGCATACCGCTACCGGGCAGGAGTATGTGGCAACCGGTGAAGCCCGGGAACCGGTGTGCCAGAACCAATCGGGTTTATTTTCGCCCGCATTTGTGTATAATCGTGCGAATGAAGGCCGGGACGAAGGATTGTATCTGACCCGGGCCGCGTTGGCGCTTACCCGGGATGGAGTGGCCAGTTGCCGCAGCTTTCCATATAATCCGGATGACTTTCGTCGTCAGCCGAGCAGTGCCCAATTGGCGGCGGCACAGGAGCATCGTCTGCGCGGGTTTCATCGATTGGAGTCTTTCGATGTCGCTGCGGTTAAGTCGGCGCTGGCATTGCTGGAAGTTCCCCTGGCAGCCGAGATCGCATTGTATGAAAATCTGTACGCTCTGCAGGATGACGGTGTGTACACGGATGCGGGCGGTCGCTTTTACGGCGGCCATGCTATCACACTGGTAGGCTATGATGACGATCGACGCGTACCCGGAGAGGAACCTGGTGCTTTTTTATTCATGAATTCCTGGGGCACCGATTGGGGTGACGACGGTTATGGCTGGATTTCTTATCGGGCCTTCAAACGCCTGGCCCGCGTGGTGTTGGTGCCCGAACAACCGGTGGATATGGCGCGGCAGTCTCTGGCAGTACTTGAGCGACCGGATGTGCAATCACGTTTGGATCGGAATACTAATACGATTGTGGCCTCCCGGGGAGCGTATTCCGATCGGGTGGTGGTGCGCTGGGACCCGGTGCCCGGGGTAGCGGCCTATGTGCTGGAACGTTCCGATCCCGATCGGACCGAGTTTGAGTTCATCGCTTTTACGAATACCCCCGGGTACGTGGATCGTTTTGTGCAGGCTGACGCGGCTTATCGCTATCGGGTTTTGAGCATTGATGAAGGCGGACGATCGCGGCCTGAATTCGCACCGGTTACCGAGGGCTTTGCACGCACCGCTGTCCAATCGCGTGCTCCCGACCGGGTGGTCGGATTGCAGGCCGCACGTATTGGTGCGGCCGGTGTGCAACTGGAATGGTTGCCGGCCAACGGGGCCCAGGCGTACCGCCTGGAGCGATTTGATTACGACCGCATGCAATGGGTAGCTTTACAGAACTCGTTGCGATTGACGCGTTTTCGAGATGCGAACGCGGGATCGGATCGTCTGGCCGTATACCGGGTATGCGGTCTCAATCAACAGGGTGCCGGAGAGTACAGCGTAGTTTATCCGGTGCGATTGGGTGGTCCTCACGTACGTCCGGGTAATGTGCAGGGTCTGGCGGTATCCCGGGGTAGCTTCGCCGATAAGATCACCGTTCGTTGGGAGGCCGATCCGGGTGCCCAACGTTATCATGTTTTTCGTTTTGACTCCACCCGGGGCCGGTGGTCCGGTCCATTTACAACGACACAGCCGGTGTATCTGGATAGTGCCGAACCGGTCGCGTCCGGTGCCTGGATGAGCTATACCGTGTTGGCGGAAAATCAGGCGGGGACTTCCGATCCGATTCGACCGGCCCACGGCTTCACCAATCGGAGTGGTCCCCGTGCTGCCGATGAATTTCTGGCCGCTCCGGATGGAGTTCACGCATCGCTGAACGCGAATCAATTGCGATTGGACTGGAAAGCGGTGACGGGTGCCCGGGAATACTTCATATTTCGGAAGCGTGAGCGGGACGCCGAGTATTCGTTCGTGCAAAATATACCCGCCGGTCAATTGCAGTTCACCGAATCCTTTCCGGGCCAGGCCGGCGATCTGTATCTCTATCGGGTCAGCGCCGGATCGGACGCACAGACTGTTTCGGCCACATCCTTGCCGGCGGCCGTATTTCAGAATCCGGAACGCACACTGGTACGCCGACGATTCCTGCTGGAAGATCGCACCGATCGATTTGAAGGTACCTGGACCGCGCTGGACTGGGATGGAGAGACCGGTCCGCGGGAAATCTCCATAGAACTGGAATGGTCCGATGGTTCCTTCGGCGGTCTCTTTCGAGTGGGCGATCTGCCCGCCCGGCCGTTCAGCGGTGAGTACGTGCAGGGTTCCAATTTAATTGAAACCGAAGGCTTTCGGATGGAAGTGGTGCCCGGTCGCGAAGATGAAAGCCTGGTGGACATCACCAATCGACGTATCAGTCCTCAGGATGTGCACCTGGCATTTCTGCGGGATTGATTCCGGATCAATTTCAGATTCTCAGACGGTTGTTGCGGCTGTCGGAACTACGCTCGGATTGTAGTCCCGGTCAGCCCGGGCGCTTCCTGTGTCATTCCAATGCTCCCGGGCGGCCGCTGTGGCCCGGCAGGCTCGTCATCCATCGCGGGTTCCATCTTTTTTTGGCCGCGCCCATTCGATTCCGCCCCGCCGCTTGCCGATTTTAAGAGCAGTGACAGCCTGATAGAGCTATTCGCCAGCACAGGAATCTCTCGAAGGATACATATGGAACAACACCGGCCAAAGATGAAAGAGTTTGTCGATAAACTCTGGGCCAATCCGGTCATCCAGAACGTGCCCCTGCATAAAAAAGAAAACCAGATCCTGGGCTTCATTCGCGAAAATCAAAGAAACCTGCAGGCGGCTTTTGAGCAGCCGCGCTTCTTTCCGGGCCTCTCCTGGGACGACTCGTTGCGCCTGTTATTATCCGAACTTACCGATACGATTTTACACGCTTATGATAAGCGACTGGTCGCCGGCCTGGGGACGAGTCTTTCTCCGGAGATAAACGGCTTTTTTTCGGGTGAAGGCGGCGTGGCCGTCAACCTGGATAGTTTTCGCCAGTGGATTCTGGCGTTGATGCGCAACAAAGTGATGCGCGATCAGTATTTACCCGCCGTCGAAGCGGTGCATGCAAAATTCTTCGAACGCTATAGCCGTGAAATACTGGAACGTCGCAAGCTGATCTATATCGATATCGTTCGGCGTGACCGTCTGGATATGGCGCCCGATTCGCTCGGTCAGTATTTAGGCCTGGTGGCATTGTTGCGTCCCATGAGTTTTTTCAAATTTGAAAAAGATCCGCTGCAGGGCCAGAGCCTCAAGGATCTGGAAAAGAATACGCGCACTTTTCAATCCGCGTTCAGTGAAATGCAAATTTTGCTGCGCGATGAGATCGGCAATGTACCGCCCACTATGTTGCAACATGCCTTTGATAGCACCCGGGGCGTAGATGAGAATCCCGATATCTCCGGAGCCGCGCGTCTGGTGAACATACTGGTGAATCGCGCATCGGAATACGATCCCCTGCAAAAGCAGGACCGCGGCGCGGAATCTCCGGATAAATCCTGGTTCAGTATCAACCGGCGAACTGCCAGGTACAATGGTTATGATTCACGTTTCCTCGAAGAACTGTATTTGATTGCCGGGGAAGAGGGTTGGTAGAATGCTAAAGGTCAATAAAACCAGACAGGATCACCTGCCGGCGGTAGTGGAGTACCTGGTCATAGTGGCCATCGTACTCGTAATCGTATATACGATTCTGGAAGAGCTGGCCATAATCTATCACTGGTCGCATGAGACCATGGTGGCGCTCGTATGGGTGGGATTTTTTTTCGATCTGTTTTTCACCGTGGAGTTTGTCGCCCGCAGCATCGCCACCGGTCGGCACGGTCATTTTTCATATTACTTTCTGCACCAGCGCGGCTGGATTGATTTCTTCACTTCGATTCCATTGTTGGTGCTGGTTTCCGGGCCGGCGGTGTATCTGCTGTTGCAGAGCTCGGACGACTTTGGAGAAATCGGGGCGTTGGCGGCCGTATTGCATGTTCTGAAAACTGCCAAGGCCATTCGGGTAACCCGTATCCTGCGTTTGATTCGAGTTATCAAGCTGTTCGGCAAGATTCAGAATACCGAATCGACGATGACCAATCGACATGTGGCCACTATATCCACCATGGTGGTCGTTACTTTAATTGCCGTATTGATGTTTTCGCAATTTGTGCCGTTCCTGCACATCGGGAATCGTGAAGATTTTCTGCGAGAACGTAAAACGGCCATGCGCGAGTTGTTTACCGGGCATGTGGGCCAGGCTCCGGATGAGATATGGATCAAAGACTATATTTCGGATAATGAAGTTTACGCGGATATAATCCGGATAAAAACGCCCGAAGATGAGATCCTGTACGAAAGCCCGTATGTGGATGAATTATCCTGGACCGCTTATAATGGCTGGTCGCATGTTAACGGCAAGTATTTCGAAATCGACAACGGTTATAAGTATCAGTTGTCTTATCACAATGCGGACTCGGAACACGCCAAGCTGAATCTGTTCATTCTGTTTGTAATCGTAGCCGTGATTATGACCATGATGCTGCTGTATACGCGCATGTTCGCGCAGCAGGTGGCCGATCCGATTTACATTATGGATAAGGGATTGCGCCAGTGGGAGTACAACCTGGAAGTGCGCATTGATGATAATTATCCGGATGACGAAGTAATGCACATGGCCAGGGCGTACAACAATCGCTGGTTGACGCTCAAAAATCAGATCCGAGCCTATCGGCGTAAGAAAGAAGGCGAGGCCGGCGAAAAATCGGCGCTATCTCTGGACGACGTGCTGTAACGGTCATTTCAATAGGCATCGGTTACGATACGTCGGTTGAGTTATAGTAAGATTCGACGATTTTATGCCGGCGCCAGGCCAGCACCAGCAACAAATTGAAGGGATAAGCGTAGCAGGCCAGCAGGGAAAAATGTAACAATCCCTGGGAATACCGACCGGCCCATGGTTTGTGTTGCGCAAACAGAGGGATTAGAAACGCAACCGCCAATCCAATGTTCACCAGCGCCGTCGGTGCGGTAACCATAATCAGCTCTGCCTGTTCCAGCCCGGAATCCGCCAGGCCAAACCAGAGAACGGCTATGCCCGCCAGGCAAACCAGGGCAATGTAAACAAACAACACCCGGGTCCAGAAGATTATCCGCGCTACTTGTTGTTTGAAATCGTCCCCATTAGCAGCCATGCTGATTCCTATTTCGCGATATACGTGAAAGCCTGGGGAGCCCGGCGGGAATAGAGTACTCCGTGAGCCTCATCTCCAAAAGCGCCATGCGATTCCAGCACTTCGTTGATACTTTCAATCTGCGAATCGGAAACGATCATGCTGGCGGCTTCGCGTGACGGTGCAATGACACTGCGCGGAGAATCCGCCGGGCTGACATGCTTCATGCGATAGATGGTGGCCCCGGCAGCTCCCGCGGACATGGCCGCTCGAACCAGATCGCCGCCTTTGCCTTCGTCGCAGATCAACGTTAGATCGTACAGGCCGCTTAAATAAGAGCGCTTCTGTCCGCCGCTGGCCTGGGTTTCGGATCGACGTCGCCACTCGGTGCCACCTTTGATATGATCCATAGCGGCCACAATTTGTTCGATACTCGCGGCATGCCGTTGTTTGCCCTGGGACACTTTCAGATTCAACAGTCCCTGTTGCAGCGGGAAAGTATAGATGAATCCTTTACCGGGTTGATCCAGTTTCCCCGCTTCAATCATCATTTCCATGGTGACTTCCGCATCGTAGCTACTGGTGGCCACGTGGATGATTTCTTTCTCCGCCGGAATTGTTATGCGTAGCAGGCCCATTTTATCCCGAACGCCGGTGCCGGTCCCGTAATTGATTGTAGGAACTCCGACACCCGTGTCCAGCGCCACCCGGGCCACCGTATCGCCCTGTCCGCGCTGTACGATGCAGCAAATCCCCATGAGTTCATGCTGCAATTGCACCGTATTCGGCTTAAAAGATTGAATGTCCGCGTTCTCCAGGCACATATCGTGGCCCCGGATCAACTCCACATCTTCGGATATAACCGAACCCCGGCCGGGTATATGCAACTGAGCCTTATTGGCGATCAGCATTTGCACGGCCGCTTGATGCGTACGCGGCACCAACACCTGGATTACATCGGCCGGGTCCTCACGCAGATCGTTGCGGCGAAACATGGAAAGAAAGCCGGCGGGCTCCTGGATAACCGACGACTTGGCCGGGGTTACATGCAGGTCCTTGATGCCTACGGCGAACAGAGCGTCGATTACGTTGCGGGTCAGGCTACGCGCGACTGCGGCGGTAATTCTACAAACAGCTTTGCGACTCATCCGGCTACCACCTCTTG
>JAGRMX010000199.1 GCA_020441025.1 Leptospiraceae bacterium | reverse complement strand
CGCATCCACATCCAGTTCGCGAATGGCCCGGGCCGCGGCACGTCCGGCCACGCTGGCACCGCCGATTATCAGATAATTCATTCTACCGCTGTAAGGCCGCTCATGAACGCGGCAATCAATTTCAAAACATAATTTCCGGCAATGCTTCGTCGGACCGATGTCCGCCGAATGCGTTAAGCTCTACAATATCAGACAGGCGAAAGTAGTTTTGTGAGGATGGGTGTCGATTCAGGTGCCGGATACAATCAGGCAATCTTTCACATAAAGCGGCAGACTGATTCCGCCTATAATCTGGCCGAGGTCGAGGATCTTCAAATACGAGTATTCGACAACTTCCACATTCTGAATACCGCCGTCCCGGGCGGCAGTCAGTAAACTTTTATCTCCCAGGGAAACGGTATAAAAGAATACGTTTATATGACAGGCCTGGCCGACTTTTTGACCGATCGGTTTGGCGGCCGCGGGCGCCACGCAACCGCTATCGGCTGAACGGCAGTGATAATTGGCGCGCACATCCGTGTATAATACGCCATCACCGTTCGGATCCAATCCACCGCTGGCACAATTGATGCCGGTCGTAATCAACATTAAGAGAATTAATGCGATTGGTACGGCCGGTGCCAGACGATCCATGTTTTTTCGCATCGAGAACATCATTCACCCGATACGATGATGCAATCGTTTATGTAAATGGAACCCAGCACGCTGGTGACCGAGTAATCCACCGAATGCACGTCGTTGATGCCGCCGGCCGCAGCCGCGGCTTTCAGGCTTTTATCGCCCGAGCTGATAATGTTTACATACGATGTATGGCATGCGGTGCCGACCTTGCTGCCCAGAGCCTTGCCGCCGTCCGGTGCGATGCAGCCGCTATCGCCGGTACGACAGTTGTAATTGGCTTTTACATCCGTATAAACCGAACCAAAGCCGGCCGGATCCAGGGGATCGCCCAATGCGCAGGACAGGGTGAGTCCGAATGCGGCTATCAATATCGGGAATACGGTTCGGAGAGATGATTTCATTTATGACGCTCCTGTGTCTCGATGTCGGGCGATTGTAAAGATTTTCGAGTTCCGACTTTGTCTACAATCGGGTGAGGAAGTCTCGCCTGCGTTTCTAATCTGTCAATCCGCATTTTTGTGTGGTGCGCATGGGAGTCGCAAATCGGTCAGGGGCGGATGGATAGAACGGAGGCGGAAATTCAGATCGGCGAAAATTTTATATTGACCTCCGATTCTGATCAATTATCTTTAGAAAAAATTCTAAAGATAGACGCTGTAGGCGCAGGCGCGCATGGCGTCCCGCGCTTCCATGCGGATTTCGGGAGATGGTCGATGGATAATTTAAAAAGGTTCCTGCGTTCACCCGGACGGATCTTTCCCACCCTGCTTTCGTTGCTCTGGCCGTTCTGGAGTTGCCTGAGTCCGGATACCTATCGTCCGATTGCCGGTAGTAATGCCGAACTGGTGGAGCTTCTGGAGAAGGTGCGTCGAGAATACAACCAACCGGCCATGGGGGCGGCCATCATACATAATGATCGCATTGTGGCCGAGGGAGTGACCGGAGTAACGGTTCTTAATGAAACTCGACCCGTAACTCCGGACAGTCGCTTTCATATCGGCTCGACTACCAAAGGCATGACGGCGTTGTTAATCGCGATTATGGTCAAAAAGGGAGAATTGAAGTACGATTCGACTCTGAGCGACGTATTGACAGACATTCCCATGCGATCGGAGTACGCCCGGGTGACTGTACGCGATTTACTATTAAACCGATCCGGTCTCCTGGCGTTTCAGAATCCGATATTCGAAGACCCGGTACACATGGAAAAGCTGCGGACGGAAATACCGGCGCGCTATCGCGACGCTCGCAGTCAACGTCGGGCCATGGCGGAATATGTCTTAAATTTACCTCCGCAGTACGCGCCCGGGAGTCGGTCCGTTTATTCTAACGTGGGTTGGTCCATACTTGGACTGGTGGCTGAAACGGTAGTCGGAGAATCCTACGAAGATTTAATGCACGATGAGGTTTTTACACCTCTGGGAATGCAGTCGGCGCGCATCGGTGGCTGGCCTGCGGACGATGGCGACCGGAGTCAACCGCGTGGGCACTACGCCCAAACGGAAGGTCCGCGCGCACAACCTCTGGATGATGAATATCGTTTACCATTGTGGATGAATCCGGCTGGCGGAGTTCATTGTAGCATTCATGAGTATGCGTTGTACGCCCGTGAGAATCTTCTGGGGTTGCGGGGACAGGGGCGCTTGCTGGCAGCCGGTGAGTATCGCGAAATCCACAGCATTCAAAACAAAGTAAAAGCAAGTGAAATGTATCTCGGTCAGGACAACGATTCTGTAATCAATCTCGGCTATGGATGGGCGGTATTGCCGGGAGGTGACGGTTTACTCAGCGTTGCCGATGGGAGCGGTGGGACATTTTACGCGCGCGTAATTGTTTTCCCCTGGCTGCGTACCGCGTATGTGGGATTCACGAATAGTGGCAATGGAGAACCTGCTTTGAGTGCTTCCATTAAAGCGCTGACCGGTCTGGATTGGAATTGATCGCAGAGCGGAAAGTGCCGGGGGCAACGCCGCAGTGAATTCATAAAGAGATTGTCATGATGAATGCGTATTGTATGTAATTCTCATGCGCAAAGTGAAACGTATTCGGTCTCAAGCGGAGTCCCGGGCCTACCTGCATCCGGTTCGCATGCAGATTGTGGATCTTCTCAGACAAGAAGCCCTGACCGTATCACAGGTGGCCGTTCGACTGAATGTACATCCGGCCAATCTAACCCATCATTTTCGTAAATTGCAGAATGCGGGCCTCATCAAACTGGTTGAAGAGCGCGACATTGGTCGAGTGGTTGAAAAGTATTATCGATCTGTGGCCGAACGCTTTGAAGTACGACCGGGTGATGTAGATGCTCCCGGTACCGCGCATAAAGCTCTGGGACTTCTGAAGAATGATCTGGATGCGGCCGTTACCTCGGTCGCGTCGGCAGAGACGGAGGTGCTGTGTCTGCTTGCTCGCGCTCAGATTTCTACCCGCCAATTTCGCACTTTTGCAAAGCGATTGGAAAAGTTGGTGGCCGAGTTCGGTAAATCCGGGACTCTGGATGGACGTCAGTATACTCTGAACATTGCGCTGTATCCCGCAGGGCAACGGAAAGAGATTTGACATTGCCGGAATGGAACGGATGGTGAGTGTATCGACCGATCCGCGTGAATGGCACCCCCATGATCCAGATTCGGACAACCGGAATCCAGAATGCAGATCTATTCCCAGCCGTACTCGCGTAAAACCGGGCGATTGCATGTCACGCTCACGCGTAAATCGGATCGCTACGTGCTCTCGGTGCAGAGCCCTTATGATCGCCCTGAAACTCTGTATCGACTGTGCGCCGTTCTATTCGTATACGATTGGACCATTCTGCACGCTCATATTCATAGTCTGTCCGCCGATTATACTAAAGCCGGGATCAAAGACAGCTTTTTAATTCGACCGGTGGAAGGTCACCAGGTGGATGAGCTGAAGTTCGGTAGCATGATGGCGGATCTGGAAATGTTGCTCTTTGAGCAACCGGTAGTTTCCGAATATATTCAATCCAGACACGGCAGCGCCGATTTCACGGCGACCGGACACGGAGATGTGTTATTTGAGCTGGATGGCCATCAAATTACCACCGTCACCGAAGACCGGCACGGCATTGCCATGGAAATTTGCCGCATTTTTGTAGAGCATGGCCTGGATATCCATGAAGCGCGATTGCACACCGATGTTCAAAAACACGTCCGCGACACCTTCCTGATAGATGCCGACGAGAAGCGTTTGCATGACGCGAGCTTTCGGGAGCGACTACGCGCCGATTTGATGCGCATTCTCTGATGGGCGTATTCCTGCTTTTTGAGGCACAACTTTTTTCCCGAATATGCGACATTCCACCAAATCGCGCTTGACTAATATAGGGTAGGGGGCTATCCTATAAGTGGGATTCGGCCTGCAGGTCGGAAGCGAGGCGCGATGGCAAAAACAGGACGTACAGCAACTGCGGTGCGCGGATCGAGCGCGGCAGGGCATCATCGACATAGCCACCATTCACCGGAAGTCAAGCAGGCGTTGGAAAAGCGGCTGAATCGAATTGAAGGTCAGGTGCGCGGCGTTCGGGGTCTGATCGATAAAGACACTTATTGTGATGATGTCTTGAATCAAATCGCGTCCATTCAGGCTGCATTGAGCGGCGTGGCCACGTTGTTGCTGGAGAATCACGTGCAGACCTGTGTGGCCGAGCGCCTGCAGGCAGGCGATTCGGCTGTCATTCCGGAATTGATGAAAACCGTTAATCGATTGATGAAGTAATCAATGATGTCGGCCGTTACGGAGCCGCAAAAGCAAAAGCAAAAGCAAAAGCTTAGATAAATCATAACAAAGGAAGGGCCATATGAAATCGATTGTATTGAACGTGGAAGGTATGTCCTGTCAACACTGCGTAAAATCGGTGCGCGAAGCACTGGATGCATTGGGTGTCGCATCGACTGTGAACCTGGAGCAGAAGACCGTGTCGGCTGAGTTTGACGAAACGCAAGTCAGCGTCGGGGATATATCGGCCGCCATTGAAGATCAGGGCTATGACGTGATCGGTTCTGCCGTTTAATCGGAGAAACAATCGGTGAGTCGAGACCGCCCGTCGACCTGTTAAGATAAGGGATCGGCAAGTAGTAGTGAGCAATGAGCGAATTAACTTTACAGATTAAAGGAATGACCTGTGCCGCGTGCGCGACTCGCATTGAGAAAGGTCTGAACCGAATGGACGGCGTGCAGCAGGCAATAGTGAACTTCGCGCTGGAAACCGCCCGGGTCGAATTGCCATCCCATTTAAATGAAACGGCAATCATTGAACGCATCCAAAAGCTGGGCTATGACGCGACGGTCGAGCGGATCGATAACGCCGACGAGATTCAGGCGGAACGCGAAGCGGAAATCCGGCGACAGAAATGGAAATTCTTCGTGTCGGCTCTGCTTTCGTTTCCGTTGCTCTGGACCATGATCGCTCATTTTCGACTGGATCGGTTTCTCTGGACACCGGAAATCTTAATGTCTCCCTGGGTGCAGTTAGCGTTGGCCACGCCGGTGCAGTTCATAATCGGATTTCAATTCTATCACGGTGCGTTCAGCGCACTGCGAAACAAAAGCGCCAATATGGACGTACTGGTGGCCCTGGGTACTTCCGCGGCTTACTTCTACAGTCTGTATATGACTTTACTGTGGTTGCAGTCCGGTATGTCGGGTCATGGCGCTCTGCCGCATCTGTACTATGAAACCTCCGCCGTGCTGATTACGCTGATTTTACTGGGTAAATATCTGGAAGCGTTGGCCCGGGGGCGCACATCCAACGCCATCCGCTCGTTAATGAACCTGCAACCGGCCACGGCGCGAATTGAGCGTGACGGTCAAATAGAGGACGTTCCGATAGATAAAGTGCAGCCGGGCGATACGATTTTGATTCGACCGGGTGAAAAAATTCCGGTAGATGGCGAAGTGCTCTCGGGGCTCTCCAGCGTGGATGAGTCCATGTTAACCGGAGAAAGCATGCCGGTAGAAAAAGAAGCGGGTGCTCAGGTGATGGGCGGCACCATGAATCAGAACGGCATGTTGCGTATTGCGGCCACGCGCCTGGGTAGGGACAGCGTACTGGCGCGTATCATTGCCGTGGTCAAACAGGCCCAGACCTCGCGGGCGCCCATTCAGCGAATCGCGGACCGTATATCGGGTATATTCGTTCCGATTGTTGTCGGTGTCGCCCTCTTAACTTTCATTGCGTGGTACTTACTGATCGATCCGGGCAATTTTGCCGCCGCGTTGGAAAGCGCCATTGCGGTGCTGGTGATCGCCTGTCCCTGTGCGCTGGGTCTGGCTACTCCGACGTCTATCATGGCCGGCTCCGGTCGCGCGGCTGAAAACGGGATCTTATTTAAGGGTGGGGAATTTCTGGAAACCACGCACGCCCTGCAGGCGATTGTGCTGGATAAAACCGGCACAATCACGTCCGGCCAACCGGTGTTGATGGATGTAATTGCTCTGAACGGATGCGATGAAGCTACTCTGTTGCGATTGGCGGCCGGTGCGGAACAATCTTCGGAACATCCGGTGGCCGGCGCCATACTCGAAGGTGCCGTGGCGCGCGGCATTACGCCCGGCACGGTATCGGAATTTGAAGCGCTCAGTGGTCGCGGTGTGCGCGCGGTCGTCGACGGTCGGCATGTGCTGGTTGGCAATATTCGATTGATGCAATCGGAACAAATCGCCTTCGAGCAGGCCGCTTACATTAAGAATTCACAATCAAGCGCCATGCAATCTGCTTCCGGTTCGGGAACGGAGGATCGTAGTGCGGTCGAACGGATCTTAATGGATGCGGCCCGGATAACGAGTGGGCTGGAATCGGACGGCAAGACTGCCATGCTGGTGGCGATTGATCAGAAACCGGTAGGCATTCTGTCGGTAGCGGATGCCATCAAATCGTCTTCTCGTTCCGCGATTGGCCTTTTACGCAAAATGGGACTGGAAGTATACATGTTGACCGGAGACAACGAACGCACG
>JAGRMX010000198.1 GCA_020441025.1 Leptospiraceae bacterium | reverse complement strand
AGTTATCCGCGGGATTGCTGGGTGCAGGAAAATTAAACGGCACATTCCAATTATATGATGGACAGGGAGAATTATTCCCTCCACCCGAACCGGCCGCCAACAACGCCAGCAACGTCAGATTATCCGATTCGGCTTCTTCTTCGGATTCGACCAATCCGATTTGCTCCAACGCATTGCAATGAGCAAACGCCGCCATTATGCTCACGCATACCAACAGAGCTACCTGCCTGATGGTTTTAGTTCTATTAATATATGCATGCATGTCGTCCTCCTGAGCGCATTAAAGCGCCACAAACCCGGATGATTGCGCAAATAAGCGATGCACAAAATCCGTGTTCAAACGGCGACGCACGTTGCATTGCTTTATGCTCGCGCGCCGCCGCAATCAAGTCACCGATTTCTGAACTACTTGCTCATAAAAGCGGATTGCGACCCGGTGGCCACACCGCTCGTAGCATCAACCCCCATGGTACCGAGCAGCTTCGGACACTCGGTCAATTCTTCCGCCGTGGACGCGCCGGCGGCCGGCGGTTTCATTGGCATGCAGCCCATGCGCGTACCGCTGGAAGGATTAAATCCGCTTAACGCTTCATTCAAATCCAGAGTGACCTTATTAAAACCCGGTTGAAACCCTCCGACGATCTTGATGGAAGAGCGATACGGCTTCGCGCAACTGTTGGATGAAACGTCGCCACCGCAATCCAGGCTGCCCAGATGCAACTGAGTCGTGTAAGTGGCATCCGTAGCTCGAAATTCAATTTTGGTAAACTTGTAACCCAACGACCAGCTCCAGTACATCTGATTGATGTTCAACGGCGATGGCGCCGTGCCGTTATTCAGTTGGTTCATGGATTCGGAAACACCCAGGTCGAACGCGATGCCGTCATAGGTGCCGGCCGGAATCTTCGCGTGAATGGTGCTGTTCATTGCCGATGTTCCGGTACAATTGCCGGTAGCGTTTTCAAAATCCAGAAGAGCTACGTTGCCATATTGCCAGGCGCCATCGTCCGGAAGAGTAACGGCATGTTCGGAATTCCCTACCAGGAATCGCACGTTCGAAACATAGAAACGTAAATCGTACGGATTCAGAGTCTTCGTAGTGGAACCGTTTACCGCTTTATCTACGGTAAAGGAGGAACCACAACGCACGCTCTGTCCGCCGGATACAATGTCATACTCGACGAAGTAAGAAACATCGCTCAGGGAAGCGGCCAGTAATAGAAATAGCGCGTCGCTGTTTCCATCCGAGTTGCCGGTGCAGCCTGAAGCGCCTGTGAATAAGATTCCCGTCAGTAAGAGAGAATAAATCTTTCGGCTCAATTTATGAGCCCCGGTTTTTAAACCAATCATGTATAAGTTCTCCGTTATGTTGCCCGCCGCATCGAACGCTCACGACGACTCTGACGAGAACGTCCGCGAACGACAGCGAGTTAAGTATCAGCTTAATTCATAACAACGCGCATAGATTGCATCGCTGTGAATGATTCCGCGCACATTTCCGGAAACCACCACAGTGGTCACATATAGGTCGGCGCGGAAAGATGAACGAGATCTTATACGGAGGGAGGACCGCGAATGCGAAAGATGCTGGAGAAATAACTGCTGATCAGCAGCTGATCTTCAATTTGAAATATAAAGACGATAGGCAACAGGACATTCAAATCCAGTTGAACATTGGATTCAACCGCCTGCCAGTAGCTTAAGAGATAACCGCGACATACCGGACAGCCGTCATGGTCATGACCGGATTCGGAATCGGAATGAGCGAGGGCATGGTGTTCGTGATGTTCGTGGTTCTGATGATCGGCCTGCTGCTCCGGCTCCGGCAGTTCTTGATGCGGCCCGGACGCATTCCGAGTGTCAGTATGCTGCGTGAGAACCTGTGCCGTGGGCACATAGGACACGCCGCCGTCCACCGTGAGCACAACCGTGCGACTGCCATTCAGATCCGAACAACGCTCTATGGATTCACTTTGCGAACCATTCGCATTCCCGGAGGAAGTTTGTTCCAGTGTGACACGCGCAACTGGATTGATTACCGGACATTGGTGTAATACGGGAATGGGATACTGGCTGACAAAGCCCAGCAGAGCCAGAAAGCCCATGGAACGCCGCAGGCGATTGTCGATAGGAACGTTCATTCTGACAATAACAGTTTACATTCGCTTAGCATGCAGGCGCTAAAGGACACTCACGCCGTTTTTTCAAGCGAATTTAACGATCGTTAGCCTTAGAATTCACTCAGGCTATCTCTGTCAAATGGATATTGCAGACCGGCCGCCGCAAAGAAGACGCCGGCTATCATGCGGATAGTTTTTCGACACCCTGTTTTATCGACTGACATAATCCGAATTGTGCTTTATTAACAGGCTGTTGAAAAACAGCCTGTAATAGACTGAAAGGCACGTACCATTTATGTTTCGAAGGATATGCGACCAATAAACTCTTGTTTCAATTTATCCGTATTTATATTTCTGTCGGGGGCGACCCTGTTGACCGGAAATTCCTGTTCTAATAGCGGGCAATCGGAGCGTTATCGCCAACTACACAGGGATGCCACGCACTGGAATACGATCGGCTACAAGGCCCGCGACCCCCATTTACAATCCACATGGAACCGACCGTATTATACAATTCAGGGCACTCTTTGCTATACCGATAACCTGCTCGACGCCGCCTTAAGCGATGTCGGCTTTTTCAGAATTCAGGATAAAAACTCCGGTTCAATCATGTTCACCCGCTCGGGGAATTTTAAATTCAACGCAAGCCATCAAATCGTAACCGACGATGGGTATATACTTATAGACTTCCCGCATAACAGCCTGGAAAATCTAAACGTTTGGCCCGGCTGGCATAGTTTCCAACTGCCGGTATATGCGGCGGATGACGACGCGCAGGTCCGACCATTATCAGCGACAACATACTCCATCGATAAAGTTCACGCAATTAACGCACAATACAATCAGATTAATGGCGGATTACTGGAATTATCCACAACCGATCTGGCGGCTACTCTGGCGCGCATGTTGATCATCGCCCGGGTGATGGCATTAGATAACCGTCGTTATTACGGGTTTTTACCCGTCCTTGAATCCCAGTATCAATCAAGTTTACAAATCAATTCCGATTGCCGCTGTTATTTTCATTTGAATCCGAATAAACTACCGGAAGCCTGTGTTGAGTCACGCAGGTTGGCGGATCTTATTGATCGATTGTTGCCTTCCGTGGCGCCGGCCATGGATAAAAATTGATGCTTACATATGATTAAGCAAATCTGTAAAGGAAAATCGTTCAACTCCGCGCGCGGGATCGCAACGTCGCATCCACACGATCTTCATCGGCCGGCAATGTGCGCGACATGAAAAGCCAGATCAGTCCGCAGGGAATCCAGCAGGCGATTGCCAGGTTATAGGCCAGTAAATCGGAACCCACGAATAAAAACAGACCCACGGCAAAAGGTCCGAAAGCCGCGCCGAGTTTATCGGTTAAATTGAACACGGCGAAGATCGATCCGCGATTTTCCGGTAAGTTTGTATTCATCAATATGGCCCGGATGTTGATACCCGCAAAACTGACGGTTAAACCGGCCAGAGCCGCCATGAGTAACAGGAATACCAGATTTTTAGCCGGCCAGTTGATCATAACGAAGCAGGGCAAAGATCCGAGGATAACCGTAGCGCCACCGAAAAGGGGCAACAGCCTACGATTCTTTTTATAGATGGCCGAGCCCAGGAATCCGCCCAGCAATCCGCCGAAAATGGATGTGATGCCGAACACCAGCGCGACAATCGTAGCGTCTTCCACATGATACCCGCGCTTCTGCTCCAGAAAATCTACCACGTATACGAATAAGAATCCCCAGGGCACCATGCCGGGTACTCCCTGCATCAATGCGAGTATGTTGGTTTTATTCGTAAAGATGCGGCGAAAATCTTTCAGACTTACTCGATGTGTTTCCGATTCGATGGCCAGTATTTGCGCGTCCTTTTCGGATAATCCGTCCAGCACGCGCTCGGCCGAACCGCGCCGGGGAATGCGTCCCAGTATATAGTATAACAGCACGGTGGGAAAGGCCGGTGTTGCCATGAATATAAAACTCCACCGCCAGCCGGGATAGCCCAGAAATTCCGATTCCGCCAAAAAGCCACCGGTAACCTGGCCGAGGCCCACGCCCAATCCCATGGAGAATTCCAGCCAGCCGGCGGCGGTACTGCGATTCTCAGCGCGAAAGTAATCGCCAATCATTGAAAAGAGTACCGGAAAAAAACCACCGAGACCGATGCCGGTAATGGTGCGTAACGCCAGAAACACAGGATACGATTGCGCAAAAGCGGTTCCCAGACAGCTGGATTCTCCGATCAATACACACAGGACCAGCAATCGACGGCGATCAAACTGATCGCTGGCAATGCCGATTACGAGCGAGATCAAACTGCCCAGCGCGAAAAACAACATGGCCGGCAGTGCGCCGATGTACCAGCGATAATCTTCCGGATTCGTAAAACCGAATTCGGCGCCGATGCGCGACAGATTGGGCGATAGCAACTGCTGATCGCCGAACAGAAAGAAGCCCATGGCCAATACGGACCAGAAAGAATAATGCACTCGCCAGCCCCGACCGGAGAGATCGGCAAGACCCAGAATGGAAAGAACGCGATTGGTGGCGGGCATGTCGCATTGCGGGTCTGTCTACCCGTCCAGCAACAGAAAAATCGAAACGTGGACATATTAACCGGCGAACGGTACAATAAAAAAGGCAGCCCGCAATCAGGCTGCCTCAAGCACGACAGGGCGAGGTGGCATTACGGCCGAGTGGGCACCGCCGCAATGCTTACTGACTTCTGTCAGGTTCTCGGAGTATTTTCCGGGTAATTGATCAGCAAGGAATCAACTACAGCTGACAGTTGCTCTTCGGACGGGTTATCATACTCGCCTCTGGCAAGACGTGCTTTTACTTCTTTGAGCTTTTCCGCGCGCTCAGGATCATTAGATGCCTGCACCATTCGCGCGGTCCGGGCCACTTCAGCCGCCCTGGACGCTTCTTCCGAAATAAAAACGTTATCCGTGCCCCTTACAGGGGTCTCTTTCTGAACCGCCGGTTCAGTTTTACGAGGTCCATAATTCGGACCGATTCCACCCACTTTATCAATCAACATGGTCGTTCACCTCTTCCCTGCAATTATCGGATGCCTGCTGAAAAAGCATAAACATTTTCTCAAAAAATCACATTTCATTTCGTCGGTGGCCCCAGAATGACCGTAAATTCGCCTTTCTGCGTCATCTGTGCCATCCGGGCGGTCCAATCGGCATCCGAAAGTCCCCCCGGAATCAGTAGATATTCTTCATGAATTTTAGAAATTTCCCGGGCAATGAAAATATCCCGCCCGGGATGGATTGCCCGTATTTCCCCCAGCAGCTTTTCAATGCGATGGACGGACTCATAGAATACCGTGATACCTTCAAATTCGGTAATACTTTGCAAATATTTAGTGCGACGGCCACTTTTTGTACTTAAAAATCCGGCAAATAGAGCCGGGTTGGTCTGAAACCCACACACGGAAAGCGCCGCACCCAACGCCGAGGCGCCCGGCAGCGGGTAAATCGGCACCATCGGTAATTCCAGTCGCAGCCGACGAATCAGCGTGGCCACCGGATCAGATATGCCCGGAGTTCCGGCATCGCTGCAAAATGCCAGATTCAATCCTTCATTCAGGCGCTGGATGGCAAAGGCCTCGTCCTGTTCGTGCATATGAATGCGAAACGATTTCTGGCGGGTGGTTATGTCATATTGTTTCAGTAATAACCCTGTTTTGCGCGTATCTTCACTCAGGATCAAATCGACCTGACTCAGCACACGTATGCCCCGCAGGGTCATATCCTCCAGATTTCCGATGGGTGTCGGAACTACGTATAGGGCCGGCCCCGGAGGTATCGTTTTATCAAAGGAAGGGGGCATGCTGGACTGAAAAACCACGGGAAAGCTTTATTGTCGGAGTGCCGACATCAGGTACCCGGATTACAGGCGCTGCCAACCGGACAGAGGGCCGTATCCAGCGCGGCGCACTTCGAAACCTCCACACTGCCGCTGGATTCCAGCCCATTGCGCACCAGGGCGGTCAACCGAAAGTAATACAGCTCGCAAAGTTGGAAATTCTCCGGAGCAGGGGCGGCCTTGAAGTTATCCACTCGCCGGGTGATCAAATCGGCCGAAGCGGTACTGGCCACACTGCCGGCATGCTTGAAGGATGGTCGGGTTCCATCGGGTAGATAGGGATCACCGCTCACCGGAGCAAATGTGCCCTCGGCAGCGGAAGCAGAGCAGCTCACGTACAAATTGTACCCCAGAAAGCCATCTTCCTGATTGGTAATATAGTAGCTCACATCGAATTCATAGCGCGCAGGGGTTTCATCGGTGTTCTCAACGGCTGCAACGGATACAATTGCCGGGGGTGCCACGGTCGAAAATGAAGTCAGAATGGGAAAAACCGGCTCCTCGGTGTTGGTCCCACAGGCAGCCATAACCAGAGCAAGGGCGGAAATGATTCCGCGTATCATGAAAGTACAGTCATACGGATGGCGATTCCCGTTTGGGTCCCAACATGACCGCCGTATATTTCTGTGGTTAAAATTCATGCTATGAACTAAAATCCGCATAAAAAGAATTCGGATCAGGAATATTCG
>JAGRMX010000197.1 GCA_020441025.1 Leptospiraceae bacterium | reverse complement strand
TTTTTGTTCCTGCCGCCTTTGTTGGCGTATCGCATCGATCAATGAAGTTATGCAACGGCTTAATACTTGCGAAAAAGCGCAATCAGGGCGAGCACACCGCGCTCAGGCCGTCCAGCATACCCCTGGCATGCGCTTCCAGAATGCTTCCGCCGAAAGTGTGATAGTACAGACGTTGCATGGGATTTTCCGCCGGCTTGCTTAACAGGGTCAGTTTGATGTGCGTTTCATTTGCGTTGGCTGAATGCTGATCGATTTCAAAATCGAAGGAACCCTGTAGATTTTTAACGTCATCATGCGTTACCGCGAACACCACGCGCTGCCGGTCGATTGATTCGGTAATACCAATGCCCATCATCCCGGAAGGACCGGGCCACACTTCACGAGCACCCTGGCCTACGGTTTTATCCGCATCGGTGGTCGGAACTCGAACATTGGATCGATTTTTGTGCCAGGGCGACCACAGTTTCCATTGGCTTAAATCATTTATCAGGTTCCAGCTACGTTGCGGCGAACAGGCGACGGTTCGTATTTCTGTGTATTTAATCTGGGGCGCCAGAAAGAAAGAAACGATGAGTATCAGAGCAATGGCAATGCCCAGGCCGTAGACCGACCAGCGTACGAATTTCATAATATCCATCAGCTTATGCTCCTCTGCATGGAATCCTGATCTACGGCGGCCGCTACGGCTGCGGCCACCTTAAAGGCCGTGTCCTTTTCTAATGGCGATGGAATCACCCGGTCCACGGTGGGCTCGGTCACGCAGGCGGCCAGAGCCCGGGCGGCGGCTAACTTCATTTTTTCGGTGATTACTCGGGCGCGCGAGTCCAGTGCGCCGCGAAATATTCCAGGGAAAGCCAGCACGTTATTCACCTGATTGGGAAAATCGCTGCGACCGGTGCCTACTATCAAAGCGCCCGCCGCGCGAGCCTCATCCGGCATGATTTCAGGAACCGGATTGGCCATGGCGAAAATAATCGGATCTTTATTCATGGATCGCACCATATCCTGTGTCAGGCTACCCGGTGCGCTGACGCCTACGAATACATCGCAATCTTTGACCGCATCGGCCAGATTCCCTTCGCGTCCATTGCGATTGGTAATCAATGCCAATCTGGATTTGGCCGGATTATCCTGGATGTCCTGTCTTTTCTGCGAAATGATGCCCTTGCTATCGCACATAATCACTTCTCGGACCGGTTCGCAAACATCGGGATCGTGTCCGATGCATAGCAACAGATGCGCAATGGAAGTACCCGCCGCACCGGATCCGTTGATGACCACGCGTAAATCAGTCATACGCTTGCCGGCGATTTTAGCGGCGTTGATCAAGGCCGCCAGCAGTACTATGGCCGTTCCGTGTTGATCGTCGTGAAAAACGGGGATTCCCAAATCTTGTAAGCGCTCTTCGATTACGAAGCAACGCGGCGCGCTGATGTCTTCCAGATTGATTCCGGCAAAAGTGGGCGCTATGTAACGCACCGTGCGAATAATCTCTTCAATATCCTGTGTTTGCAAACAGATGGGAAAGGCATCGATGCCGGCGTATTCTTTAAACAGCACCGCCTTGCCTTCCATAACCGGCAGAGCGGCCTGCGGTCCGATGTTGCCCAATCCCAGAACCGCCGAGCCGTCGGTTACAACCGCTACCGTATTCTTTTTAATAGTCAGGTCATAGACAAGGTCCGGTTTCTGTGCGATCTCCCGGCAGACCTGGGCCACTCCGGGAGTGTATTGAATGGAAAGGTCGTGGGTGGTTTGTATGGGTTGCCTGGGCTGCAATCCAAGCTTTCCGCCGAAACGATGATGGAATTCCACCGATTCCCGATAAATTTCAAAACTCTCTTTTTGATCCGACATAAGTCATCAACCACTATTGATTTTATGGCCATATTTTTCAAAAGCGCTCATACGACTGCTGAAAAAGCAATTTGCAGAGATTTGTCGTTCGCCTGACTCAATCAACAGGCCGTGTATACAGAGTAACTTTCAAACGTTCGGTACTCTTGCGTGATCCTGTTTACATCGCTTCAAGAATAACCCGCGAAATCGTGCGGGGGCATATGGATACCGTCCGGATCGTGGTGAAAATGCTCGGCATATTTGCCTTCCGCGGTTATATAACGCAGGTCGTCGGTCTGTATATCCCTCGGATCGCTGTGTCCGGTTATATGCGCCAGTCGCAGCATATCCTCGTGAAATCCACGCAGATAATGATGGATTCGAGAGGCTTTTTCGGGCACCACCAGACCATGGGTACGCCACGTACTGTTGGTCGTTATACCGGTCGGACATTCGTTCGTATGGCACTTGAGCGATTGAATGCAACCCAGGGCCAGCAGGGCACCCCGGGCCGTGTCAATGCTATCCGCCCCACAGGCAAAGGCCAGTGCGGCATGGGCTGGAGTAAAAATACGACCGCTGGCGCTGAGATGGACTTCGTCGCGTATACTCGCAGCCTTGAGTCTGGCGTCCAGGTAAGCCAGGGTCTCGATGGCGGTTCCATAACCCACATAATTAATAAACAGGTTTTCGCCCGCACCCGTGCCGCCGTCCGCACCATCCAGCTGAATGTGATCCGGTCCGCGTCCGGTGGCTTGCATGGCTTCCACCAGTAAATCGACTTCCGAGGGATGTCCCACGCAAAACTTGATACTGACCGGCAATTCGGTCAGGGCCCGCACTCGATCAATGAAATCCAATAATTTGCTGATACTTTCCCGGGGAGAGGCGGCCTGTAATTCCACATGCTGCGGTGGTGATATGACCGACTTTCCTTCCGGAACTTTTCGCACCGCCGCGATTTCCTTCGTAACCTTACCGCCGGGCAGGTGTCCGCCCAGCGCCGGTTTCCCACCCTGGGAAATCTTTATTTGAATCATGCGGATATTTTCATGCTCCCGCACCAGACTCTGAAGGGATTGATCGTCCAGCACCCGAATCTCGGATCCATCCGGGCCGGATTCCACACGTCCGACACCGAATTTACCGGTGCCGATTTGAAACACATTGTCGCCCCCGGCAATTCCATGCGGACCGTATCCGCCTTCGCCGGTATTCAAGTAAGCCACATCCTTCGCTCCCAGACTCATGGCTTCCGCCGAGCGATAATTAATGGAACCGTAACTCATGGCGGAAATATTTAGGGTATTTATAACTTTGAAGGGACGAACACCTTCCCGTCGCGCGCCGATTTCAAATCCGTATGAGGTATTACCCAGCGTTCCGGGAAAATTACGATGCAGTATGCGTACCGCAGTGGTGGTGTTCCGATCGAATGGGTCTAATTCGGTACCGAAACTTGCCAGGGACTTTAAATTATGCGCTTTTTGATAGATGTAGTTGCGCACAATGCGCGGAATAGGACGTCCGTCGGTGTTAGTTTCGTTGAAGTACTGTAAGTATTTGTCGCGAAATTCGCGTTCGAACAGATACCGCAGGCGGCCCACCGGACCGTAAATCCGGACCAGGGCATGGTCATCCTGGGAAAAAAATTCGCGGATCAGCCACAATCCCAGGACCAATCCGATCACCACCGCGCCAATCCGATAGTCCAGAAATAGAAAAATGAACGGAACTGCCAGCAGCATACCTGAAATCAGAATATCCAGAACCACCTGCAAAGGAGGTTTATAAGAAGGCAGAATTAGACTGGTCTCTTTACCTCTGCGCAGAAACTGATTGAGCATGCGGCGGCCTGCTCTGGATACCCGATAAGCCATATAAGTGATCCTCTGTTATAATTTCAAAAAGCGGGCGGATTGAAACATCTTTCTGTGTGACAATTACGAGTTTCAAACCGGAACAGGGCAAGCAAAAACGATCGCCCATAAGATTTCTATGAAAGCCGGGCGCGAATCGCATATCGATTCTATGGATTTTCATTGCCAGATTAGAGCCCCATCTGTACTGAATGTCCATATAAAGCGAGACTCGGCTGAACCCGGTTGATAATTCTCATGGGAGAACCAATGGGATACATAATCCCGCTGACTGTGTTTGTTCATAGTACCGAGTACGAATGAAAGCCCCCGAAATGGTGATGTAAGATGCAGAAAAAGCATACCTTTGGTTCTCGATTCAAATATCGTTTCGATAATTTCATGTCCTCGGGGCCGCGCTCCATATTTCTAACTCTGCTGCTCATGTTTTTGGCGGCGTATATACTCACGGCATTACTGCGGGTATTCGTAGATATGTGGCTGATGGGGGCTTCCAGTCCGGATACTTTCTGGAGTGATTTGTGGCTGAGCTTTTTACAGATCACCGACCCGGGCGCCATGGCCGAGGATGGTGAGAACAATCTTTATCAAAAAGCGGTGGGAATGGTCACCGTATTCATGGGATTGATTTTCTTTTCCGCAGTAATTGCGTTTATCACCACACAGCTCGAAAATAAAATCGAAGATTTGAAAAAAGGCCGCAGCAGCGTGGTCGAGAAAAATCACGTGTTGATTCTCGGCTGGGGTGAAATGGTCGTGGAGATTATTCGCGAATTAATTGAGGCCAACGCTTCCGAAAAAGACGCCGCGGTTGTAATATTATCTGAACAATCCAAAGAGGATATGGACGACTTCTTAAGTGAGCGGTTGCCCGATCGGAAATCCACACGCATCATCACGCGTACCGGTCATATCAGCTCGTTGGAATCTCTGCATCGGGTGGCGGTTACGGAGTGCAAATCGGTTATTATACTACCGGAAGCCAACGAAGCGGCGCCGCAATCCGAGAAGATTACCAGCGATGCCAAAGCCTTAAAAGCCATCCTCGCCGTGGTTGCCAGTTCCCGGGAAGACAAGACCAAGGCCAACATCATCGCCGAAATCTATGATTATACCAAGCGCGAAGTCATGGTGAACCTGGCGCCGGACAATATCACCATGGTCAATACGCGCGATATTGTGGCGCGCATTATCGTGCAGACCTCGCGCACCACCGGTCTGGCGGTCGTGTATTCAACCTTAATCGGCTTTGATGGTTCCGAGATATATTTTCATCGCGCCAACTGGAAGAATCGTTCTTTCGGTGAACTGACATTTGCGTTTGAGGATGGTGTGCCCATCGGCGTGCGCAAATCGAACGGCGAGATTGTGCTGAATCCGGCTGTGGATCACGTGCTGGAGAGTGATGATGCAATTATAATTATTGCCGAAGACGATTCCAGTATCAAATGCCAGGACCGGGCGCTGTTCCAACCTCAGCCACTTCCGTTGCGTGATATGCGTCGGACCAAATCGAAAGAAAGAGAGCTGATCATCGGATGGAACGCAAAGGCGCCTATTATCATTCGAGAATATGCCAACTACATTCTGCCAGGTTCCATCATTCATGTAATTCTACCGGAAGGCAACGATACGGCCGCCCGCAGTCTGGCCGAGTTGAAGCGCGCTAATCCCGATATCAACATTGAAACTATCGAAGCGAACCCGCTGGTATCGGACGACTTGCTGGCCATTAAGCCATTTGAATATGACAATGTAATACTGTTGAATCAAATCGAAGAGGATACGGAAAAACTGGACTCGACTACCATAACCATTTTGCTGCTGTTGCGTGAAATATTACAGAGTCATGCCACCAAAACCGGCGAGGCCGTTCGCACCCAGTTGATTTCGGAAGTAATGAATTCGGATAACCTGGAACTGATCGCGCGTACCGGAGTAAACGATTCCATCATCTCGTATCAGATGATTTCTAAAATTATGGCGCAGGTTGCGGAAAATCCGGAGATCCTTTCCGTTTATCAGGGGCTGTTTTCCGAAGAAGGCTCGGAAATCTATTTGAAACCGCTGCACCTGTACATTGAGCAAATTCCTGCCCGGGTTACGGTGGCGGATTTGATGGCGCTGGCTCAGCAGCGCAACGAAGTCATGATCGGCTACCGCTACAATTCAAAAGCTAACGATGTGCGCGCTAATTTTGGAATTGAAGTGAATATGCCCAAAGGCACGGTGATTCAACCACATCCGGACGATCGGCTGATCGTGTTGGCGGAAGATGAACTATAAAATTTACGTATTAAGATGCAGGCACAGGATGATCATCAATCATCCCGGTGTACCGTATCCATGCTGAATGCCGGCAGGCACACGGCCAGGTATTCGGCGCCTTCCGCTTCCGGAGTACTGTAGCGCACCCATTGTCCGGCGTTGGTTATGATGGCCTGTCCGGCGCGGACATCAATGTAGCCGCCCTCATATTCTACGCGCAATAACCCTTTTAAAACGACGGAAAATTCATCGAATTCCGGTCGTTGTCCGGGCTCTTCCCAGCCGTTCGGTGAACGCATCCGGGCGACGCTGATGTTCGTGTGTCCGCTATTCTGCCGTCCAATAAATTCTTCGATGATTTTGGGTTTGTTTCCCGCAGCTTCAATTCGGGTAGGTTGGTTGATCAATCGCGGTGGTGTGTCCATATTGTTCCCCATTTGTTTATAATATATTTTAATAATTATTGCGCATCCGAATCCGCTTGTGGCTGATTGTTTACCGTTGCGATATAGAATAACCAGAGAGTTACAATCAATAAACCGCCCGCTTCACGAAATTCTTCATTGTTAATAAAATCCGGAGGTAAACCCGGAAATATCCATATAGCGTATATCAGGCCGGTCAATCCACCGACGATGGCCGGCAGCCGCACTGGTATTCTCCAAAAAGCGAGCAGGGTGATGATAACCGGAAACAGGTAAATCGCCATCCATAA
>JAGRMX010000196.1 GCA_020441025.1 Leptospiraceae bacterium | reverse complement strand
GCTCGAATAATCAGCAGAGTGGCTTCACTGGTATCCAGTTCATAATTCGATCCGGACAGCCACTTGTCGTCGGCGTCGAGCATATGATAACTATGAAAGGCGATGTGCTGATGCGTTAGGCGATTTATGTTGTTCAGTTCAATCCGTCGCTGAAACCAACTGATCGGTACGTCATTTATCTCGGACGCGGCTATGAGCGCCGAACCGGCGATCAGTACGCTCATCAACACTATAATGAATTTTGATTTTCTATATTCAGGTGACATAACGGTAACTCCGATGATTCCGGATCAATACAGTACGCTCCGGAAGTTTACATGTCAAAAGAAATTGAGGCGCGAAACCAAAAAGCGTAGATTCAAAAAAGACCGCCGGTGCTATAAAATCTATAGCTGTCGATAAAGAAACCGCCGGTGAATGTCGTTAATAATGGCCCTTTCAGGGAATCAGTTTCCGCTGCTTGAAGATGGATTTAACCACCTGAAGATCCTCGGGAGTATCGACCGGTTGCATGGAAGTATCCGTAACATACACTCCGATGTTATAATCGTTTTCAAGAACGCGTAATTGTTCCAGTTGTTCCGTTTTTTCAAGCGCGGAACCGGGTAACGTAAGAAAACGCATTAGAAAATCTCTTTGGTATGCGTAGATACCCAGGTGCAGATAACAGGGATTGGCGGTCTTATTGCGCGGGAAGGGAATCAGCGACCTGGAAAAATACAACGCACGACCATGCTTACTGAGTGTGACCTTCACGCGATCCGGTTGGAGCGGATCTTCGCTATCCGTAAAGGGGCGAGCTGCGGTAGTCATTTCCCACTCAGGATGATCCAGTTTCAAGCGGACGACGCCTTCGATCAATTCCGGTTCAATACCGGGTTCATCGCCCTGAATATTCACAATGACGTTATGTTCGGCATAAAAATCGGCCACTTCGCTCAACCGATCCGTTCCGGATTGGTGATGATCGCCGGTTAAAATCACATCGCCGCCGAAGGCGGTCACCGCGTCGCGGATGCGTTCGTCGTCGGTTGCGACCACAATGTGATCGAGTACACGACAGCGCCGGGCGGCTTCATAAACCCATTGAATCATGGGCTTATCCCCGATTCGCGCCAGTGGTTTGCCCGGGAAACGGGTGGAATCATAACGCGCCGGAATGGCACCGAGTACTTTATCCATTAGTTGATCCTGAAAGTAAGCGCAGAAATGTCATTCTGCATATTCCCCGGTAAAGGAAAAGTTATTTCCCGAACTGTTCCCGGTGTTTATCATACGAGAGCTAAAAACGCGAAAGCAGGGGATCGTCAATTCCCGCTTCTTTAAATCCGCGCGCGCGATACCGGCAACTATCACATTTACCACAGGGCTGCCCTTCGGGACCGGGTTGATAGCAACTACTGGTTAGACCATAGTCCACACCCAGTTCAACTCCGGTTTGAATAATCTGAGCTTTTGTCATGTGAATTAACGGTGTGTGAATCCGCACGGGGTTACCCTCCATGCCCGCCTTCATGCCCAGCCGGGCCATTTCCGCGAAAGCTCGATAAAATTCGGGCCGACAATCGGGATAACCGGAATAATCTACCGCGTTGGCTCCGATAAATATATGTTCCATTTCCAGCGATTCGGCCAGCGCGAGGGCGTGGCTCAGGAATAGAATGTTGCGGGCCGGCACGTATGTTACCGGAATCGCATTCTCAGAACTCTCATCATTCGTCCGGTTTTCTATGGGCACCGGAATCTTATTTCCTACCAGTGCGGTGTTCTGGAACAGTGACGCGTCGATTTTAACTATGCGATGATCGCACTCTAAATGCCCGGCGATATTTTTCGCCAGAGTCAATTCAATGCTGTGATTTTGACCGTAATCGAACGATAGCAGAATCAACGGCCGATAACCCTGCCGGCGCGCCATATAAGTAACCGTAGTGGAATCCAACCCACCGCTGAATAAAACAATGGCTCCTTTATTTCTTTTTTCACCCATGTACTGAATTATCCACGATACGTGCAACTGGAAGTGCACGTTTCGCCCACTTTAATAGTGAACAGTTGCGGCAATCCGGGTTTGATTTTGCGCCATAACCAACGGGCCAGTTCCTCACTGGTGGGATTGGATAGTCCCTCCACTTCATTCAAGAAATAATGATCGAGATGTTCCTTTACGATCGGTTTTACTACCGCGGATATTTCGGCAAAATCCATTAACCAACCGGTCTGCGGATCTATTTCACCCCGACAGGTAACGGTAAAGCGATACGAGTGACCGTGCAGTCGCCGACACTTATGCCCTTCCGGAACCGCCGGTAAAAAATGCGCGGCTTCAAACCGAAAGGTTCGCGAAATTTCTATCATACGATCATTGGTTTCCACATTATTGCTCAATCAATGAATAGTGCCGGCTTTCATCAGAAGTCGGCCATTGCAGACTGATAGGTTTACACGCCGACGGTACCGCCTCCCCAGATATGCTTGTGCAACTGAGTTTGTAGACGCACCGGTAATTCCGCGGCCAAAATCCACTCGGCCAATTCTTTTAGCTCCAGTTCATCCCAGACGGGTGAGAATAAAACTTCGCATATGTCTGCCAGATGATATTCCGTCATCCATTGGAGGGCACAATCAAAATCGGACCGATCAGCAATGACGAATTTGATTTCATCGGATGATTTCAAGTAGGTCAGATTGGCCGCGAAGTTATACCGATCTTCACCTGATGACGGTAACTTTATGTCCATGACGATATGTACCGTCGCCGGTACGGATTCCAGACTGCGATGACCGCCGGTTTCCAGCAGAACCTTTTTGCCCCGCGCCTCGAGTTTTTTGATTACTTCCAGGACCGGACCGTGTTGTACCAGAGGTTCGCCTCCGGTAATCTGAACGAGACGCACATGGTCCGGTATGAGCGCAATCAATTGATCGATGTTCACCCGATCGCCGCCCATAAGCGCATGCGGAGTGTCGCACCAGCGGCAGCGAATATCGCAAACCGCCGTCCGAATAAAAAAACAGGGCCAGCCGGTATGTTTCCCCTCGCCCTGTAACGACAGGTACGTTTCGGAAATGCGCAATTCGGAAACGGAAGCCATTCAGATCCAGAAAATGAAAGCGATCGACGGGGGTCATGCGCAAAATCGGCTATGAATACGGAATGATTCGGGCCGTTTTTGAATTCGTATTATGTCGAGCACAGTCGGCGGAATCAAAAAATCCTTGCCATAGTTAGCGAATGTGAGCCCGGAAACGCAGGGTCAGGAAGTGATAGGCGAAGGAATCATACCGATCGATCCAATCTGGCCCGTGGGGGCGGTGCTAATCGCAATTGTGGTGCTGAGTGCATTTCGATTTTTTCGGACTATGCGCAGGCATTGGAAGCACAGGCAAACCGAACGACGCTGGCTGGTTTTCATTCAACAGCTACGATCTACTGCCGGGAAAGCCGCGCGAGATGGGATTCCTGTAACGGATCCGGGCAGAGAACATAATAAAAACAATACTGGCAATTGTGAATGGACACAATCCGTCTTCCAGTTCATGCCGGGCGACGCCGCAGGTTTGGTGCAGTGGACTCAGGACGGAATTTCGATTCAAGCCGAAAGGATCCCGATAAACAGCGAAGCGCGCTGGCCCTGGCGCCGTTATGGCCGCCTGCAACGCTGGTTGCATAAGATGCAGGCGCGCGGGTTGAATGTGAGCACACTCGAGTACCGCTTACCCGTGCGCGAACACCGAAGTTGGAAGCGTTCCAGCCGATTTGAACTTCGTCCGGTGACGGTCTGCATGCTTGCATTGTCTTCTTTTGCCCGGGAAGTGGAGCAAACGGATCAAAGCCGCTACCTCATATTCGTTTCCTTTGACAGAATACATTCACCGATTCTGGATACTCTGCGATTGTTAACCGAACAATCACGGCAACATCAGCAGCATGGGCTGCCGGCACACTCTGCACAGGAGTCGCATGCGCCGGCCAGTGCTCATACATCGACAGCGGTCGGTGAAAACCTGGTTCTATTTCAGGAGTATAACCAAAATGCATCACAAGCACAATCCGGATATCATGAGCGCCGACGACGCCGATCGGATCGGGAGTACCTACGCCTGGTAGAACGATTTCGAGAGAAAGAGAATAATCTCATTCGGATTACGCATGATCTGCGCCAACCGCTTACGAATTTGAGTCTGGGCTTCGATCGATTGGAGACGAATATGGATCGTTTGCAGAGTATACACGGGAACAGTTCAAGCAGGGATGTGGCCGCAGTCGGTGATAGTGTGCGACGTATGCGACACCAATTAAACTTGCTGGAGTCGATGACGCATGATATTCTACGGGTCGAGGTCGGTCAGGAGATTACCAACGAGGAAGATGCGTACAATGTGAGCGCACTGGTGGTCGGTATCGCGGAGATGTATACCGATGAACTGGAACGTCGGCGTATCGTCCTTGAACATAATTTAAAGGACGATATTCTGAGCGTAAAAAATCGTATGGCAGTGTATCGCATTGTACACAATTTATTTTCCAATGCGGTGAAGTTCTGCTCTACCCCCGGGCGAATTTTTGTCGAGCTTCAGCGTCATGATGGACATTTTACCGTGGATATCGAGGACTCGGGCAAAGGGTTGCACAGTCCGGAAACTTTTTTTGAATTATCTCGACGAAACATCGGACGTAGTGGATCGGGTTGGGGAATCGGATTGGCGGCCGCGCATGATATGGCTACGGCGTTGGATGGGCGCCTGGTGGCCCGTTCACCCAGGCATGGGAACGGGGCGCGTTTTTTTCTTGTACTACCGGCCGTGCGAGTATAGAATGCCGCATTGTAGTGGCCATGAGCACGATCACCATGAAAAACATGACGGGGCGTCGGTCCGGTAGCTATATTCGTTATGAATATGGTGAGGATTTGTTCGGTTTTCTGTATCTGGACGTGATTCGGCTGCGTAAACATCGCTCCCGGATGGTACGCTCGATGCTATTTGATAATCCGCGTGATTTTATTTGCATGCTGGATCTGGACATCAGTCGTAAAGAGTCCCTGCACTACACCAATACCGGATCAGAATAAAGACCCGATTTATTCGGGAAGTGTCTCGGTAACTTCCACCTGCAAACGCCCCTTCCCCAGCAAAATTTCCAGGTTATCTCCGGCCCGGGTGTCCCGGTACGATCGGATTACATTTTTTTGCTCATTGCGAACGACAGAAAAGCCGCGTGAAAGAGTGCCGAGCGGACTGAAATTCTGCAATCGCTCAGCGGCCAGGTCAAAACGATTCGTATGTCGGTGTACATTTTTTTCATATAGAATGGGCATAGTGGCCACGGCGGCTCGCAATCGATGTGATCCTTCTCGAACCAGATTGGCGATGTTATTTTTCAAGTCGCGATACGCCAGATCGAGTCGTTGTTCCTGGTTTTCAATGAGACTCTGGGGTCGCACAAATACCTGCGATTGAAAGATGCGCTCCAGTCGTTGCTTCTCATTGCGATACCGATTGCGCAGAGCAACACTCATGCGTAGTCCGCAATCCTCCAGAGTGTCCAGTACCTCTTCCATATCGGGTATCGCCATTTCGGCGGCGGCGCTGGGAGTTGCGGCGGCGACGTCCGCGGCCAGATCGGTGAGCGGATGATCGATTTCATGTCCGACGGCGGAAACAATCGGCACATCCGAATCGGCAAAAGCTCGCACCACGGGCTCCTGATTGAAAGCCAGCAAATCTTCGAAAGATCCACCGCCCCGTCCGGCAATGATAACATCCACATTCAGGGACGGATCATTCAACGCTTGAATGGCGGCTACAATGCTGGCTTCCGCGCCTTCGCCCTGTACCCGGCAGGGCGCCAGCAAAATGTTAATCTGCGGGAAGCGTTTGCGCGCAACCCGGATGATATCTTTGATGGCCGCGCCGGTCGGAGCCGTGGCGATGCCCACCGTGAGAGGTAGATAAGGTAAATCGCGTTTGCGTTCGGGGGCGAATAATCCCTCGGCATACAGTCGCTTTTTCAGTTCCTCGATGCGTAACCTTAGTTCGCCTTCGCCCGCCAGCATGAGCCGGACAACGTTGATTTGATATTCACCGCGTTGCAGATAAACGGAAATGCTACCCTGCACCAACACCTGCATGCCGTTGGTCAAACGAATATGACGATAGCTTTGATTGGCACCTCGAAAAAAGGTGCAACGAATGACGGACTGATCGTCTTTCAGTGAGAAGTAAATGTGGCCGCTGCTGTGATAGTTTAAGTTAAAAATTTCCCCTTCCAACCACAGATTACGAAACGTAGCGTCGCGTTGCAAAGTTTCTCGAACGGTCTGGTTCAATCGGCTGACGGTCCAGATGTTCATGTCCGCGCGGTCGGTATTGGTGGCCATGCTGCGCATAATCGATCCTGACGTGCTGTGTTGAACAGTCAACCCGATTCGATCTCGTGGTCTTTGATGAAGAATCGTTTATGCAAAAATGAGAGCGCACATATCGATACGTAAGAGGTTCACGCAAAAACATCAATTTTTTTGAGGAAGTTCTCTTTGAGCGGGCGACGATTCCCAGATATGATAAATACTCCAGATGGTCATAAACAGCGTCACAAATAGCGGTCCCAGGATGACACCGGTGAATCCGAATTCGGTCAGCCCGCCCAGGATGGCGAAAAACAAGAGCAAGGGATGCATTCCCAGTTTGCGATCCATCAACTTGGGTTTTACTATATTCTCGAGC
>JAGRMX010000195.1 GCA_020441025.1 Leptospiraceae bacterium | reverse complement strand
CGAACGTTACTGGGGAACGCCTTTGCCCGTATGGACCGACGCCGATGGAGAAGTGTTGCGCATCATCGGCTCCCGGGCGGAGCTTTCGGAGTTGAGCGGCCGCGATTGTTCCGCGCTGGATTTACATCGACCGTATGTGGATGAAATCGAAATCAAAGATCCGCAAACCGGCAAAACACTGCGACGTGTTCCGGAAGTCATCGATTGCTGGTTTGATTCGGGTGCCATGCCGTACGCCCAGTGGGGTTGGCCGGAAAAAGGAAAGGCGGAATTCGAGCGTTACTTTCCGGCCGACTTCATTTCGGAAGCTATCGATCAAACCAGGGGCTGGTTCTATACTCTATTGAGTATTTCCACTATGGTATCGGACGCGCCGGCTTACAAAAACGTGGTCTGTCTCGGACACGTGGTGGATGAAAAAGGCGAGAAGATGTCCAAGAGTAAGGGCAACGTGGTGGACCCTTTCTCGGTATTCGATACTCACGGTGCCGACGGCATTCGCTGGTATTTCTTAACCAATTCTCCGCCGGGTCACTCGCGCCGCGTAGGCAAACCCGGCACCGATCACGATCCGGTCAACATTGTGCACGGTTTTTTCAACATGCTCATGAACAGCGTGGGCTTTTTTATCATGTACGCCAACGTGGACGGCATCCGCATCCAGTCCGATTGGGAAGCCAATCCCATTCAAGGCGCGCCCCCATTCGCCGATCGACCGGAAATTGATCGTTGGATTCTCTCGGCGCTGACGGATCTGATCGATACCGTGGGCAAAGCGCTGGATACGTACGATTGTCAATCCGCCGGCAAGGCCATGGAAGACTTTGTGGATGGATTGTCCAATTGGTACATCCGGCGCAATCGTCGGCGTTTCTGGAAAGGCGATCTGGATGCGGACAAACTGGCGGCCTACGCCACGCTGTATGAATGCCTGACCGCGATTGCGCGCATGATGGCACCCTTTACTCCGTTCTTGTCCGAAGATCTATACCGCCTGCTGGTAAGCGACGTTGTTGCCGATGCGCCCGAGAGCGTACATCTGGCCGGTTGGCCCGCGCATCATGCCGGGCAGTATGATGCCGGTGCCCTGCGTGCCGGTGATTTGATCAAACAGGCCGCTTACCTGGGCCGGGCGGCGCGCATGCAATCCGCCATTAAAGTGCGCCAGCCTCTGGGCCGCATGATGATTCATTTAGATGAAAAAGCCGATCGTCAATTGATCGCGCAAAACGAAGCGGTATTGTGCGAAGAGTTGAATGTAAAACATATTGAGTATCTGGATGATTCCGCCGGCATTCTGGACTACCGGGTGAAGCCCAACCTGCCGCGTATCGGCAAAGCGCTGGGACCGCGAGTGCGGGAAGTTCAACAGTACCTTCAGCAGGCCGATGCGCGTGAAATCGCACTGGCGGTGCGCAAAGGGCAGACCGTAATCATTCCGGCCGCGAATGCGGAACCGATCGAACTGGAACCGGATGACATTCTGATTGAGTCGGTTTCGAAAGAAGGTACATCCGGCGCGGAAGGTCGCGGCATGCTGGTCGCGCTGGATACGACTCTTACGGATGAACTGATACAGGAAGGTTATGCCCGCGACCTCGTGCGCAATATCCAGGAATTGCGTAAAAACAGCGGACTGGAAGTTACCGATCGCATCGGTCTGTCGATTGAAGTCGGTGAAGGTAAACTCAGCGCCGACTTAAACAAAGCGATTCAAACCCATGTCGCCTATATCGAAGGCGAAACTCTGGCACAGTTGCAGAGCGGGCCGCGTCCCGGAAACATTGACGGGCAGGAGAACGTCCGGATCGAAAAGCATCCCGTCGAAATTGCGCTGTGGAAGAAATAAAGTGATGTACAGGAAGCAAGGCGCGCCTGCTCCGCTTCCGATCGACATCAGGCAGGGTTATATTATACCGGGTAAATGACGGGGCGTGAACTGGGTTTGGGGCAGGACAATCTTGACATAGCATGGGTGTTGTTATGCGCCGGGTTGGTGTTGATGATGCAGGCCGGCTTTCTGTGTGTGGAATCCGGACTGACCCGAGCCAAGAATTCCATTAATGTGGCCATCAAAAACGTGGTCGATTTCGCGCTGACCACGTTTATCTTCTGGCTGCTTTCTTTCGGCCTGATGTTCGGCGACAGTCTGGCCGGCTGGGTGGGCACCGGAAACTTCATGCCCGACTTCCAGGGTCGTGCTCCGCAGGCCGCCTTTTTTCTATTTCAACTGATGTTCTGCGGAACCGCCGCTACCATCGTATCGGGAGCGGTGGCGGAACGCATGCGCTTTGGATCGTATTTGATTTCCACCGCGATTATCGGCGGATTGGTGTATCCCCTGGTGGGGCATTGGGCCTGGGGCGGTGTGTTGAGTGATACGGCCCCGGGCTGGTTACGACAGGCGGGCTTTGTTGATTTTGCCGGTTCCACCGTTGTGCACAGTGTGGGCGGTTGGGTGGCGCTGGCGGCACTGCTCATTATCGGACCGCGACGCGGACGTTTTCTCCCCGACGGCAGTTCGCGTAAAGTCACCGGCAGCAATCTGACCATCACCATGCTGGGAGCTATTCTTTTATGGATTGGATGGTTGGGTTTTAACGGCGGCAGTAACTTCACCTTCGATGCCCGGGTAGCATTGATCAGCATCAACACGGTGTTAGGATTGGGGGCCGGATTGCTGGGTGCGTTGTTTATCGGTCGTCTGGTAAACGGATATGCCGAAGCCACCTTACCGCTGAACGGATCGCTGGGCGGGCTTGTAGCCATCACCGCCGGTTGTCACGCGGTCGGTCAGGCCGAAGCTCTGGTGATCGGTCTGGTGGGCGGCGTTCTGGTTGTTCCGGCCGAACGATTGCTGGAACGTCTACGCATTGATGATGCCGTCGGAGCCGTGCCGGTGCATCTCGTTGCGGGCATCTGGGGAACTCTGGCCGTCGGTCTATTCGGTCATGCCGACATGTTGGGTACGGGTCTCTCGCGCGGAGAGCTGATCGGCGTACAGCTTAAGGGCGTACTGGTTACCGGACTGTACGCATTCACCGTAAGTTATATTCTGTTATACTTAATACATCGCTTTATCACACCGTTGCGCATTGATCCGGACGATGAGATGCGCGGGTTGAATGTTTCCGAGCATCGCGCTACTACCGAGCTGATCGATCTGTTTCAGGCTATGGATTACCAGAAGCGAACCGGCGACATCAGTTACGATGTGACCGTGGAACCGTTCACGGAAGTGGGCCAAATCGCTGAGCGCTACAATCTGGTTCTGGAACGTGTGCGCAAAACCCTGGCGGAGAAAGACGATGCGTTGTATCGTCTGGAAAAAGCGCATGCGGAAATTCAACGCGACCTGGAAATGGCGCGCACCATTCAGCGTCAGTTGATTCCGTTACGACCACCGGAACTGGAAGGCGCTCAACTGGTCTCGGAGTACATCGCGCTGGAGCAGGTCGGAGGCGATTTTATCGATTACCTTACCGATGAAGAGGGTAACATCGGCGTATTGATTGCCGATGCTTCCGGCCACGGTGTACCGGCGGCCTTACTGGCGGCTATGGCCAAGATGGCTATCGACGGGATTCGCGATCGAATGCACCAACCCGATCGACTGCTACTCGGATTGAATGAAGCTCTGTATGGTAAAACCCGCGATCATTTTGTCACCGCCTGTTATTGCGTTTTTGAATCGGCCACCCGGCGTATCCGCTATTCCATCGGCGGACATCCACCACCGTTTTTGCTGCGACCGGGGCACACGGTTCGACAATTAGAAGGGCGCGGGTCGCTGCTGGGTATCGTTCCCCAACCACGCCTGGGTGAATGGCAATTTGATTTGGAGCCCGGCGATCGGCTGTTATTTTTAACCGATGGTATTCTGGAATGTCGTGCGCCCGATGGTACCAATATGGATGAATCGCGTTTAAAAGTGATTCTGGCGGAGTTGAGTGAACATCCGGCCGCCGACTTGACCTCCGGTTTTATGAAAAAGTTAGCCGAATTTATGGGCGCGGGCAGTTTTGAAGACGATGTCAGCTTTGTAGCTCTGTACGCCACTTGAAGTTCAAAATCAATTCTAAAATGAATCTGAATCGAAGTGAATTCAAAGCAAAGTCGAGTCGAAGTGAATTCGAGCAAGCTTTATTCAAAGAATTAATATGCCGGGATTCATAGCATTGAATCTCTGAGATTTATTACGCTACGGTCCGCAGCATTGATATAAATCGTTCAGACGGAATTAATTTTTTTCGATAATCCAGCGTCAAATTGCACGATAACCGACGATGTGCCGGTTCTAATAATTGAATGCAGTCTATTAATAATTGACAGAGCGTGCGTTGGCCGCATCTTCCTTAAAAATGCCTGCGCCTTTCTCGTCGCGCTCACGATAACCCGCATATGAGAGTTGGCACGCATTTGATTATGAAAATATTACAGTTATCGTCGATAGGGAGTTGATCCCAGACGCAGTTAGCCTGTTCCATTACAACAAATGGGAAGACTTAATGGCGATCGAAACAAAGCTGTAATTACCGGCATTGGAGTGGTCAGTCCGGCCGGAATCGGCAGTGAAGCATTGTGGACCGCACTTATGGAAGGTCGTTCGTGTATTAAAGAAATCCGGCAATTTGATGCCAGTTCTTACCCGTGTCGCCATGCGGCCGAAGTATCGGATTTAATTGAATCCGGTTTGACCCGTCTGGAGCGCCGTATGCTTTCCAGGGGCGGGAAGTTCGCGTGTTCGGCATTGTTGGAGGCCTTACATGACGCGCGCATTGAACGGCTGGAACCTTATTCCACGGATGTTATCATCGGTGCCGGACATGTAGACATGAACCCGGTAGAAGATGAAGTACTATCGGGCCGGGATATACTGAATTTTAATCCGGAGCAGAATGCCGCCGGCCTGCTTCAAATGACCATCTCCATGCCGGCCAGTTTTCTGGCGCTCAAATCGGGTGCCAGGGGGCATGTGGAGACCACTTCATCTGCCTGCGCCTCGTCCATCAATGCCATCAGTTCCGCAGCGGCTCGCATTGAGAGTGGTATGTGTGAAATCGCCATTACCGGTGGTGTGGATACGCCCATTACGCGCATGACTTTGAACGCCTTCTTAAAAGCGGGGCAGTTACCGGTGGAGTATGCGGATCACACCCGGGTCATGCGACCCTTTGACCGCGACCACAGCAAATCGTTCCTGGGCGAAGGGTCGGCGATTCTGATTCTGGAATCGGCCGAACACGCATTGGCCCGCGGCGCCAAAATCTATTGTGAAGTGATTCCGGGGCGTCAAATTTCAGAGAATACGAACGTGCTTTTTTCACCTGATGAAGTGGGGGAATCCTGGAACATGATGCTTGATCAATTGCTGGCGCGTTATGAAAAAGTAACCTGTGTGAATGCCCACGGACCGTCCGACCGTAAGATTGATAATCTGGAAGCGCGAATACTTAAGAATTTGCTGGGAGCGCGAGCCGGTCGCGTACCGATTACCTCGGTGAAAGGTATTACCGGCGGAGGCATGGCCGGTGCCGCCAGTATTCAGGTGGCGGCCGGTGCGTTAATGCTGAAGAACCGCACAATTACGCCCATTGCGAACTATGAATTTCCGGAGAACGAGTTTAAGGGCATGAATTTTATTCGCGAACCGGTGGCGATCGACGGCGGTCATATGCTGGTAAATGCCCGCGGTTTCGGCGGTATCCTGGCCTCCTTATTGTTGAAGGTATAAATATGAATCTGGAATCCCCTGTATTAATTTTTGTGATGCTGCCGGCCGGTCTGGCATTGGCCGGATATGCCGTCACAAGGCTGTCGGGACTTTTGCGGGGCATTTATATTGCCTGGCTGTTGTCCGGTCTGCTCTGGATGGTTTCCGTCGCATCGGTTCAGTTGTTTGACCTGGAAACTGCCGGCATCATCTCCCGGCTTATTTTCTTTTCCATTCAACTTACGGTGACAACCTGGATTTTATTTACCCTGTACTTCACCGGTACCCGTCGGTTGATCGGAAATACGGCGCTGATGGTTTTTCTGGCCGGAAACCTGTTTATTCAAACAGGCGCCATTGCCGGTTGGGTAAGTCCTGCCGTGATTTTTCAGGAAGGCGTATTTCGTCCCGTGTACGGATGGTTGCATCTGCCCTTTGTGGTGTTCAACGGTCTGACGATATTGTTTTATCTGTATATCATGCGCCAGGGTTTGAAGCTGCACGAGTACAACGAAATTATGCAGTTTCAAATCCGGTATCACCTCAAGTGGGTCGCTTCGGCCGCGTTGTTTATATTTGTTTTTAACGGAGTCCTGCCCGCCTTTCTGAATTACAATCGCCTGGCCATTGTCGGTCCTTTCGCTTTTCTGCTGGTGTATTGGTCCAGCCTGCATTTGCTTGTGAATCATAAAACCCTGTATTTACAGAGTGTGGTCCGGGGTATGCGGAAAGAAATTGAATACTACGATAACGTGCTCGGCGTTCGTCGATTGTTGTACAGCATCAAACAGATTATAAATAGCGCCGGCGGTCAGCCCCGCGACGAGTCCCTCAGCTTTGCGACCGGACGGGGCCTGGAAATGGCCCACGTGCGTATGCAGGCCAACGCGGATAAGATGTCCGAGGATGATTCGCTCTGGCAAAGGATCGACTCCGCCTATCTGGCCGATCTGGCCCGTAATTCCATGCAGTTGAAGGCGGATAACATGAAATTGGCCCTGGCGCTGGAACAGGCCCGCCAATTG
>JAGRMX010000194.1 GCA_020441025.1 Leptospiraceae bacterium | reverse complement strand
TGTCCTCCGACTGGATCATTCGCCCGGCCTGAATATCTTCTACATGTATACGACCGGTTACCTGAATCTGTTGTCGGGAACGTCCGGCTTCCACCGCCAGCAATTTGCTTCCGCTAAAAGTGACCGTATTGTTTTCGGGGTTTCCGTTCACCGAAACCGCCATACGAAACTGAACCCGACCGGTGGCTTTTACCTTATCAGTGGTCTTATTGGTGATACTTCGATTAACATCCGCCGGAGGCAAAAAGTCGGTTATGGTCTGATCGGGAACCAGTTTTACGGTTATAGATTCATCTTTATTATTTTCATACTCGTATTCTACGGAAACCGGCTCGTCCACTATCAGCTTCAGTATAGTTCCGTCTCTCAAAATAGAAGCCGGATTATACGGATTATGATCTTCCCACAGACTCTGGGCGGAAAGCGCCATCACCATGCCAAAAGCACAAAAAAGAAATACGATTATGGTCCGGTAAGACCGCCGGATTGGGAATTTCTTAAGATGAAAACGGTTATGCACAGTCAATAATTTCCTGTTATTCGCGAAAAGCGGATGTCGCCGGCCAGGGGCTGATTGGAAACGTCGCCATACAAAATGCTCATTCATTTTCAATCACCGCCAGTTCGGTTGAAACTATGCGCGCCCGGAGAGTACGATTGCTGCGCTGCCCGGAAGGTAAAACCGGTTGTACCGGTATGACTTCACCCGTGGCCCCTTCCCGCAATGCAACCGATCGTATTCGGAATATTAAACCCGGAGTCTGGTATACCAGTCGAATGGATTGACCGCGGCGAACGTCCGGATCCAGCTTTATGTTATCCGGACTCAAAACATCATTTTCATTCACGTTTGTGGAAACGCGCTTGCCGATCAATTCCGCCGGAGTACGGCCAACCGGCGGATTTTCGGTGAATAGACGCTCTTCCAGGTGAAAGTCTTCGGATGTCAATTGATGACCGACCGGTAAATCACGATTGGAAACCGGCACCATGCGCCTGGCTCGAATGGTCAGCGGCAGTTGGTAGCGTTTTAACAGATCTCGCATGGTCGCCGGATTGTCAGAGAGCGGATAAACATCCAGAGCGATAATACGTTCTCCCACGTGTAGAGAGGATACTTTATCCGGCAAACCGAATCGCATTTCAATCCCATCCGTCGGCACCTCTACATTTAAATCCTCAGGTAACCGAATGTCGATTTCAGATACCAGTTCATGATCGGGTAATTTTTTTAGTTCATCCCGAATCATTTCCTCCAGTTTACCAACGCTTACAGTGCGATTCAGAGGAATGATCCAGACGCCTACGCCGTGCACGCGCTCCAGAGATTCAGGCCCGTTGTTTAATCGTGATTGAAGTTCACCGGCTGGTAAATATACCGGCCGTTGCAAATTACGGGCAATCAGTTTGCCTTCCAGAATTTCCGGGTTGGAAGCACCGTCTATCCGGGCTATATCGCGCAACCTGACATCGGGTCCTTTGATTTCAACTCGATGGTTCAGGTATAAGCGATAGGCGTGTAAATTTTGCACGGCACCGCTGAGAAGCAGCAGGAATACAGGCAATATCCATAGATGAAGTCGAAATTTCGCGGAAGAAGAACCTAACGGAATACCATTGATCCGTTTTGTAGATCCAGGCCCCTTATCGTCTATGTCAAAATTGCCGTTCATCTCTGCACTCAATAACCAGAAGAAGAACTTAGCGCTTCATTCCGATGGCGGTCCCCAGCATGGAATCGCTGGTGGTAACCGCTTTTGAATTAGATTCGTACGCACGTTGAGCGACGATCATGTTCACCATTTCTTCCACCAGTTTTACGTTGGAAGTTTCCACAAAACCCTGTAATAGCGAGCTCATACCGTCTATTCCGGGTGTGCCCTGAATTTCGGGACCACTGGCGACGGTTTCTTTAAAAAGATTTTTACCGATGGCCTGTAATCCGGCCGGGTTCACAAAACGATACAGATCAACCTGTCCGATGACCCGGGGGCGAATTTCATCGCCTACTTTAACCGTCACCTCACCATTCTCACTCACCTGAAATGTGCTGTTGATAGCACCGTCCGGTAAAGTGATGGCTGGCTCAAGCAGATGACCGTTGGATGTTACGATCTGGCGACGCGAATCGATTTTAAAACTACCGTCCCGGGTATAGGCGAAGCTACCGTCCGGAGTGAGAATCTTGAAGAAACCCACATCGGATGTGATGGCAAGGTCAAAGACATTCCCGGTAGCCTGTAAACTACCCATTTCAAATAGCTTTTGAGTGGCCGCCACGCGCACACCGTGCCCTACATTCACGCCGGTCGGAATTTCCGAAACGGCCGTGGCGGGAGTGCCGGCCAGCACTTGCTGCTGGTAAATCAGATCCTCGAAATCCACCCGGTTTTTCTTAAAACCGAATGTATTTACGTTGGCCAGATTATTGGAAATTGTATCGATGTTGTATTGCTGACCGATCATGCCGGTCGCGGCTGTCCATAATGAACGCATCATAGCCTGAGTCCTCTGTCATTCGAAGGTGATATTACCGAAATCGGCATTTCCGGCAGAATGATGAGCAAGATTCAGGTTTTTTCAATAATAAGACAGCGATTGGTATTGGTGCCTTTCTGGTTGTTGGTTACGTCCCAGCAGTTGGCCAGTTTGGTGAACTGCTGGGCGTTGATGAATACGGCCCGGGGTCGAACGCGCCCGCCCCCCGGCAAGGCGCCCGGCATATTTTCCATCATCAATTCTTCAAGGTTCACAATCGATTTGCCGGCTTTTACTTCTCCGACTTCAATTACCGCGATTCCACCGGGACGCAGCACGCGACCCAGTTCCCGAATAGTATCCGCCATGAATGCACACCATTCGCTTATGTCTGGAGTCATTACCAGGTCCTCGGCCTGGATACTATCTTCCATTCCCAGAAACCAGGCACGCATCCAGTTGTCCTGATAATAGTTTACCTTGTTTAAGAACGGAGGCGAAGTAATAACCAGATCGACCGATTTCCGTCGAACTCCGACCAGATCCCTTGAATCGCAAGAAATGTACCGGTTACGTCGGGCCACACGATTATAATCCGCCGGAATCCCCCGCCCCAGATCGAGAGTCATTTTTTTAATGATGCGTTCTTTTATATCACGGAACTCGGGCTTTTGTCCGCGTATCCGATTGTTGCGTTCCTGCGCGGACGGCAATATTGAAATCTGTGGAAAACTATATATGGAAAAAAAACCATCCGAATGTCCGTGCAATCGGGAGAGCGCCGTTAGCATGGTGTAATTCCATTCGGCCTCATTCTCCGCCTTTCGATTCAGAAATTGTTCGCGCAGGCTGATAATCTGGCGAAGAGTTCGGGGATGAAAAAAGGGACTCAAACGGGCGCGATCCTTCGCTGGAATTTTAATCTCCGTACTTTCCAGATCCAGTTGATTCACAAAATCGATCAATCTCGATAATGACGGAATATGCTGACGCGAACGAGCCAGAAACACCGATACCGGATTTCGATCGTTGTGAATGCCCCGATGCCCGCTCAAATTAGATTGCAATATGGTAGTTCCTCTGCCGCCGAACGGGTCCAGCACGGTAGCCGCTTTGCGTTCCCCCAGAAAGCGTTGAATGAAGAAGTCGGGCAACTCGGGCTTGAAAGAGGCCCGATAGCTGATGGTATAGTGGATCGGATGCATCTGCCGCTGCCTTGCGGTCCATAACTCACCGATGTAATAAGGTATCTGATAGCGTTCATGTGTGCCGGCTTGAATGCCTGCGTTGTTCAATGCCGCCGCATTCGGATCATATGTTGCTGTTTGTGATTTGCCCATCCTGTATTTGTATCGGATGAGCATGCCGTTCTTTGGCGGATTTTCAGTACACTGCTCCTTACGTTTCTAAAAAAAATCTCATGCGTTTGCCGGTATCTATTTTTTTTAATTATGTCTCATGCGCCTCCGTTGTATATGCAAACAATCATCCATCCAATGAGATGATTCGCAGGTAACTTATAAAAGTTCACCCTCGAAAAACATATCTATTTATAATGATGAATTAAAAAGCAAGATTCCAGAGTGCGATTCCTGAGCAGGCTTCCGAATTAAATCCAGGGAACTTTCCGTCTGCGCATTTTACCGTACGCTCTCCTTCTATTATAGCAAATGACGCTACCCTGTTCCGATATCAGGAATACCTATAGCGCATTCAGCTTTAGTCTTATAGTGCGACCAAAATCCAATCGGTCTGTGCCATGTACGAATCTATGCCCCCGGGAAGTAACACACGCCCTGCCCCGGCCGCATACGCCCTGCTCCGGAGCTATGCGCCCGCATCATTTTTTACTCCGGAACGACACCCTGTGGAAAAAATTTTCCGCATGATCCGTTTTCACTCCGATTATCATAAGGAGACGAAACACGGCCGGGTGAGGATAATCCGGCCCTGGGTTCATGGAGGACCAGAATGATTATCAATCATAACATCAGCGCGATTTTCGCCCATCGTACTCTGAAGTTTCACGATTGGGATATGTCGAAAGACATCGAAAAGCTGTCCTCCGGTATGCGCATCAACCGGGCCGGTGATGATGCGGCCGGTCTGGCAGTCTCTGAAAAAATGCGCACACAGGTTTATGGTTTGCGACAGGCTGAACGGAATACGGAAGACGGTATTTCTTTCATTCAAACGACCGAAGGATACCTGCAGGAAACACAAGATATGCTACAGCGCATTCGTGTGTTGGCCGTTCAGGCCGCCAACGGCATTTATACCGCCGAGGATCGTCAGCAAATCCAGGTGGAAATTTCACAGTTAATCGATGAAATTGATCGCATTGCTTCGCAGGCCGAGTTCAACAAAATGAAAATGTTGACCGGAGCGTTTGCGCGCTTGAATCCAACCGCTTCCATGTGGTTTCACATGGGTGCCAATATGCACCAGCGTGAACGCGTGTATATCAACACCATGACCACTCAAGCGCTGGGGCTGCGCAATCCCACATCGTTGACATTCATATCCATCAGCACACCGGGTAAAGCCAACTCGGTTATCGGTCTGGCGGACGATGCCATCCGTCGCGTATCAAAACAGAGAGCCGACCTGGGTGCGTATCAGAATCGTCTGGAACACGCGGCCCGTGGATTAATGAATGCTTATGAGAACATTCAGGCGGCCGAATCTCGAATTCGCGATACCGACATGGCTGAAAGTATGACCAGCTTCACCAGATATCAAATTCTGGTGCAGGCCGCTACCGCCATGGTCGCACAATCAAATATGAAAACGCAAACCGTATTACAGTTATTGCGTTAAGGGAAACTGTTGGAACGACCCCGACTGTAATCGGTCGGGGTTCCCTGCCCTCCATTCATCACCCTGATATAAAGTCGCTCGGTCCGGAATCCGATTAGTCCGGCAATCCTAAAAAGCGTAGCCCAGCCCCACTCTTACGCTGCTTTCATCCAGATTCTCGTTTATTTCCGCGTCACCCCTATTGCTTTCCAGGTAATAACGCGAATAATCGCCTTCGATAGTCAGGTAAAAATCATCCGTTAGAAATACACGCGTACCCAACGTGGCACCGACATGTAAAACGTTCGCATCCAGCTCCGATTCCTGCCCAAATCCCAGATTCACCCGAATAAAAGGATCCAGAAAGGAGCGATCCAGAAAATGAAAAGCCAGTATAAAATCCAGAGTATTGATCTTAAGAAAATCCACAGTACCGGTTTGTAAAGGGGCTATAATCTCGAGATTTACAAGCGTTTGTAACAATGTCTGACTTGTTGTAGAGGACGAGCTACCGGAACTGATCTGTGATGTTAGCGCTAATGGTAAAAACAAGGTCGGATCGAATGATCGGATATTCTTAACTTTATAGGCTTCGTGTTGTAATGCAAATCCCAGACCCAACCAGTCCAGTACGCCGTATTCCAGCATAAAGGTACCTCCACCCGAAGATAGTTCCGGTTGCTCGGCACTGGAATAAATAGTATTGGCCAGTAGCTTTTGACTGTCGCTACCATAAAGATAAGTAAAGAACGGAATGTCCGGTTGATAAAGATTTTCTATGTCACCCGCCGCGGCGCCGGCAAAGTTCAGGCCGACCACACCCTTCAGTTCCAGCAAAAGACGACCGTCATAAAAGCCGATGGTTGATCCGCCGCGCTCGTTAACCTCTACGTCGGATTCTTCCGTTCCGTTTTCTTCGGCGGTATCTGGTTGGCTTTCATCTCCGGTTTGCGCCTGTATCGTTCCGGTGGTCAGCATAATCAAACCGGTGACCAGGATGGCCCACCAATTGAATCGAACGGGAATAAGCATAATCGCACTCCTGTGTAAGCTTTGTCCGGTCGGACAACCTGGAAACCATGCCGCCCCTATCTAATAATGCAATCATGATTAAAGCTAAGACCGATAAATAAAGGCATTAATGCTGATTGTCGCGGACACCGGTCTCCATCCAGATATTCGCTATTTCGGCCTGATCCGTTCGTTCCAGCGCAATTGACGCGGCCCGGATATTTTCTCTGAGTTGATCGGGATTGCGCATGCCGCATATGACGCCACCCACCCCTTCCGCATGCAGCAGAAAAGCCAGCGCCAGGCCTGCGTCGGTTATTTCATAACGTACGCGAATTTCCTTTAATTTTCGCGATGCGTCCTGGATTTTATCTTGAATTTCGTCGGCAAATAAACTACGTCGACGACGCCAATCATCCTCGGGCAAATCCTCCGTATTGATACGTTTGCCGGTCAACAACCCCTGAGCC
>JAGRMX010000193.1 GCA_020441025.1 Leptospiraceae bacterium | reverse complement strand
CTGGTTTGTGCCTGCCGTCAAAGATGAAAAACGCATTCCCCGGGACGGCAAATTGGTGGTTACGCGCACCGACGATGGCGGCCAATCTTTTACCGTATTGTCGAAGGGGTTGCCCGAACCGGCTTATGATCTGGTGTACCGACACGCACTGGATATTCACGCCGACGGGGACATATTGGCTTTCGGTTCTACCACCGGGAATCTATGGGTATCCGAAAACGGCGGCGATGAGTGGCACTGTCTGAGCCATTACCTGCCGCCCATCAACGTTGTGCGATTTGATTGAATCAGCGCTTTCACAGTCGGTAGATTAGTTCGCGCTCTACACCGCGCCGGGAATCCGGCAACGTTCATACGCTTTACGATATAGATTGTACGTAATGTCCGGTGCGCATTCCGGTGCAAACAGATCGTTTAATACGGTAATGAAGTTATAATTGCCGTGCATACCGTGCCGGGGAGACCATACTCGATTGCGAAACAGCATAATTTGATAGGCCGAAAGATCCGATTCGAATAGGCCCAATAGATCGGAAGCCCAGCATTCGTACCCGTGAGGATAATGATCGGGCAAATCCAGTACATGCACGGGCAACTCATCAATGCGCCGAAATTCGGTGAACGACGGCCAGAACTCGTAGTACACATCGGAATCGCCGTTTTTCAGGATCAGTATCAGCCGCGCTTCATGAAATGGTTTTCCGTCCTTCGATACGTTCGTATTGATCAACTCCATCCCCATGCGGTGACAGGTGATTTTTAAGGCGAATTTGTTCAGATGTTCTTCGAGTCGTTGTATCTCCGCCGGGCTCAACGTCGATTGTCCCGTCATGGGTTCATATTCATAAGCCAGCGGATTGAAATCAAAGTCTTGTTTCTCCGCTTGCGCCAGACGCTCTTCCGCTTCCGGGGAACGCACCACCAGGTCCGATTTTTCCGGCATCAATTGCATGCGATTCGCATGCATGGCAAATACATCGCCGGGTTGCGCTCCATGAATATCGCATTCGCCGTAGCTATAGCGCTGTAAAATGCCGGCCAATTGGTCCTGCGCCTGTTCTTTGTAAACGCCAAAGGGATTGGCTTCATCCAGGAATCCGCGTCCGACGATTGCCAGACAATCCATCAAAGGCAATTCGCCCATTCCAAAGTGACAGTTGAGTACACCCGCCGGGAAAAAATTACTGCTGGCGGTGCGCATTTCCGGCATATAGCGCGTGGGATGATAGGGCGAGAGCACGTGCTGGGTGTTGTTTGCCAGAGCCACCACGCCCAGACGACGGACCTTATTCTTGCGCAGCATACTGAGCAGTTCGGGAGAAACGGTGCAATCCACCGGATTGTACAGGGACTCGCGCAGATTACGTCCCCGGATAAACGGTTGCAGCACCCAGTGTTCGGTCGGGGAAGCGGGCGGCGGATACAGAGTCATTTCCATCTGGCTGCCGAACGCAATCGGTTCCAGCGCGAACAGACGCTTCACATTCTGAAATCCCATTTCACGCAAAATACGTTCCGCTGCGCCGGACATGTTTCCGCTCAGGTACATATAAATGTCTCTGGGCAAATAGTTTAAGGATTCCACATGAAAGTGATCCTCATGGTCATGTGTGAGAAAGACACCGTTCACACCGGCCAGCCTCTCCAAATTGATGGCCCGGGGCGGGAATATCCAGCTACGGGCATACAGAGCGTTACGAAAGTAAGGCGTGATGATCGGATCAATCAACAGATGATAATCATCGGTTTGCACGCTCCAGCCCTGGTGTCCGAGAAAAGTCAGTTTGAACATATCCGTCTCCGATTAATTCTAATGATTGCATGTCATCCAGAATCCGTTGCGCATCCGCGCCGATGTCGTGCTCACCGGGCAATTCGTCGAACCGTCGCAGGCAGTACTGCATGGCGTTCCGGGACATACGCACCCAACTGCGATGCGGGGTGATACTGCACATCAAATCATAAACCAGCTCGCGATTGTGTTCCGCTTCCAGGAATTCATCCGCATACGTATTCCAGATGATTCCGAGTCGATTGGCCAGCCGGTCGGTAACTGAGCGCAACGCATCCGTGTGCTCACCGTTTTGAATGTCGATTTCGATGATGGGACGCACCTGCGGTCCGCTCGCTATGCGGTATTCCCTGGTGAGTTGTAAAAGCGCATTCGTGCTCATGCGATTGTATTCGGCATCAAATTGGTAGCGCTCCAGATTGAGCGGTACTCGAAAATGCAGCACACCGCGCTTGACCAGGTTATGAATGGTCTCCGCGTCATTCAGGTTTGCAAAATCCGCACTTAATATAATACGATCAAATCCGGCCAGCATGGCCTGGGCCGCGCTCTGTAGCAGTAAGCGCCGCTCCACGGAGGGCCCGGCGCGCAATTCAATTTGCTCTGCGCTTGTGTTGGCCGCCGTGGTCGGTATTCCGTCTTGCAGATTATGCCGCACAATAGAATCTTCCGCGCCGATGTACCGGTTGGTTTTGGTCATCCAGGGCAGAGAATTTAACAGAACGCCGGCCTTATTGGAATAGTTGCGTTCGACGACTTTGGCCAGGGCCTGCACGAACTTGAGTACCGGCACCGGCATCCAGCGGTTTCCATGGACGAAATAAGGCGGGTCCCGGTCGTATTCATAACCGAACTGTTCCGCATTGCGACGCAGCATGGTTCCGTTCAACAGACACAGTTCATTAAAGAAAATACGCAAGGGGCGCTCCTGTAACGTGAATTGAATGCCCTGCAAAAATGTACCCAGGGTTTCATACGGGAGTGCGGAAATCAAATAAACGTTAAAAGCAATGTTGCGTTCACGCAGGAGCCGAATGCCCCGCAACCATTTGTCGCGCTTGAAGGGACGCTGAATAGCGCGGGTGGTCTGGGCGTTGATGGATTGCAGGCCGATGTCGAGAACCGATCCGAGACGCAGGGCATCGGCCACCTCCGGAGTGATCAAATCGGCATAGGCTTCGACCGAAATGAACGTGCGATTGTTTGTATTAACGGTTTGAAAGATGTCTTCCAGTCCTTCGAGCCGTTCGCGCCGACTGGCGCATAGAATCGGGTCCAGCATATGAATGTGACGCACACCGCTTTTGCTGAGGTGTATCGCTTCGGCGCGCAAACGTTCCAATGAGGCAAATCGTGTACGCGTGGTTTTATCACCTTCAAAGCAAAACGCGCACCGAAACGGGCAGGCCCGGGTACCTTCCAGCATGATACCCAGACCGTCTTTGTGTTCAGTGCGGTCCGGAATCAGGTTGGCCAGAACCGGAGAGGGCAGGGCATCCAGATCCGGCAGGACTTCCGCCTGATGAGTGCGTACAATTTCATTCTCGTTTCTGTACACCAGACCGCTCACTGCGGAGGGATCGGTGATGCTCCGATTGTTCAGATCCAGATGGGTGAGCAACTGTTTGAGCGGAACTTCGCCTTCGCCATCGATGATAAAATCGTAATGGGGATACTTTTCCAGAAAGTTGTAGACCGAGTTGGTCACTTCCTGTCCGCCACCGATGAGAATGGGTGGCGACGGCATTTTTCGCAGAGCGGCGGTAAAGCGGGCAAAGTCCAGACAGTTCCAGATGTTTATCGAACAACCGATAATGGCCGGTCGCCATTCTTGAACCAGGGCCAGTATATGATCCAGGTCGGCTCCGGTTTCGGTTTCGAAAAAGCGTGGATCGAATTTTTGATTTAAATCGGCATCTTCACAGACCATCAGACTTAATAATCGAATGGGGTGCGAGTAGTAACCGGGCACATTCAATCCCATAAATAAAATGCGCGTGGCTTCCGGGTTGGTATAAGGCAGCGGCTGCCAGACGTAGTCCGGTGCCGACAATTCCAGGCCCGATCGATCCGGTTGGATATGTATAAAATCAGTCGGCATGATTTTGCCGCCTGCGGAGTTGTCCGTCACGGATTTCCAGAACAGCATCCGCCAGGAGTCTGACCGGTTCGCGATGTGAAACCTGGATTAACAGATAATTATCCGCCAGCTTTCGTAATGTTTGCAGAATGTGATCCTCGCTTTCCGAATCCAGTTCAGCCGTGACCTCATCCAGTAGCAGGACTTCCGGGGACCGAATCAAAGCCCGGGCCAGACTCAAACGACGACGTTCTCCACCGGAGAGTCGTCGACCGAACTCGCCAATCGTAAAGTCAAGTCCGCCTGGCAGTCTTGCGATCAACTCACTCAGGCCGGCCTGTGCGCAAACCGCGCGCAATTCATCGTCGGTCGCCTCCGTTCCGCCCATACAGATGTTATTTTTAATACTATCATCGAATAATAAAGTTTCTTGAGCGACCAATCCTACCCGGGCACGCCAGCTCTCGAGCGTATGCAAGCTCAGGGCATTCCCGTTGATATGAATGGCCCCGGATTCGGGCGGATAAAATCCGGCCAGAATATCCAGTAAAGTAGTCTTGCCCGCACCGCTGGGGCCGTAGATTACATACCAGCCCGGTCCTCTGAATTGAGCGCTCAAGTTTTTAAGGATGTGTCGACGACCGTCATAGGCGAAAGTAATACCGGAAAGAGCGATTTCATGTACGCGCTCCGAAGTGATAACTTCCGATTGGGATTGGGGCCGGCCGCTCGCTCCGGCAGTGGCCCATAACAACCTTTGCACCGAAACGAATGAGCCCTGGGATTCAATATAGGCCGCCGCAAATCCCCGTACCGGCATGCGCAACATCATCAATGCGGAAACACACACCGCCATTAATGAAAGATCCAGCGTAAATGGACCATTTACAGAACCGACCAGCAGAATCAAACCGATCATACCGGTCCCGATAATCAGTTCGGAAATGGGTCCCGGCATAGAGGCCAGCACAGCGGCGCGCTTGTGCCAGTGCATGGATCTGGCGTCCAGCTGTTCCAGTTGCCGACGTCGGTCCGTTTCCACACCCATGGATTGGATTTGTTTTACATTGTTCAGCGATTCAATGGCATAGCCCATCATATGCGCATCGGCTTCCAGAAAGCGCCGTTCGGATACGCGCGCCCGCCGACTGATCAGGGCGGTACCGAACAGGGCCACGGGAAAAAACAAAAACGCCACCAATGCCAGCCGGTAGTCGTAATAAAGAATTAAAAGCAATAGCCCGGCAATCTGCGGCGGGTAAAGGATCGTTAACTGGTAAAGTTGCAGCAATCCCATGGCCGCCAGGCGACTGTCAAAGCCCAGCAAATTGCCCAGTTCGCCGGAACGGGTGGTGATATGCATTTTTAGCGAACTACGCTGAATCATTTCAAAGCATCGCGATCGAATGCTCTGAAGTGATCCGGCATGCAACTCGGTCAAAAAATAGCGATTGGCGATCTCCAGCCCCACTCGCCCCACTAAGCACAACAAAACAATCGCGGTCCATTGGATGGCACTTGCGCGGGCGCCGTTGGTCAACGCCGTCAGAAAGCGTTCCACGGCGGACGGCAATGCGATGGTCAATAATAGGATCGGGCCGGTAGAAATAATCGCCAGATACAACCATCGCCGTGATTTGCTGCCGGCTTTCCAGAGAAAACTCAGATAGGTTTTTATTCTCTCCGGTGTGCTCTGATCAATCATTCGGATGGAGGGGGCGGAAGTCATGCGACTGACCTGTCAAAATCCTGTATTCGAATGCGAGCTGGATGATCCCCGGTTATCAATTCCAGAGTGGTATATTGATCGGATAATTCGGCAAAACGGCGAAAAGCACCGGCGCCCGGACGTTGCCGGTCGGCGAAACAATGGGCGCGCAAAATTGAAGGCAACATATCCGTCGCTCGAATTAAGTGTAATTCCGGTTGAGTGCCGGTTAGTTGTACGCGGCAGAGTGCCCGCACAGACATTTGATCGCACATTTCCGCAGCCGTAAAAATTTGATCCGGTGGAATGGGATGCTTGGCGCGAGCGCTTTTTTCGTGTATGTTGGGCGCAGGTCGTTCCATATTATAAAAATTCAACGTCCGGGGTGATAAATTTAAATTTTCCCGCACTGCAAAGGCGACCCAGTGTCCCGCTGCTTTTCGATGCAGTATCACCAGATCATCGCTTAAAAAACGGGCCCCATTGCGGGTCAACTGGATGGCCGTAGTGGTTTTCCCGCCGCCGTTATCCGCAATGAAGAGGACGCCCCGGTCGTCGGACAGCTGCACACCGGCGGCGTGCAGCATGTAATACTCCTTTTCGAGTAAAACATCTCGCAGTATTGGATTGAGCGCGCAGGTCACCGCCGGCATGGCCGCCAGCTTGCTGCGATCGGGACGATAGGCTACCAGGTGAATGCTATTTTCGGAAGCATTATGGTAAGCTATAAGCGGCGCATCCGGAACGCAGAAAATAACGATGGCTCCGCGTGGATGTCGGATATACTCCGAATGCCAGTCTTTCCGATCGATCGCATGCTCCACCGACCTGTAGACATGCTCCGGAACACTCAATTGCTCTATTTGAATGCAGGCCCGGAGAGTCACTTCCGCAGTAGCCAGATCGGAGCTGGAATTACCGTACGCTGTGAGAATCGCATCAAGCAAGGCCGGGAAGTCACACTCAATGCGCAGTGTAATTCCCGGCAACCTGATTGTGGGATGCTCCCGGTCTACGGCCGGTTGCTTCACGGTCGCGACTCAGAAGAAATAGTAATAGTAAACGTAAGAATATGTAGTCTGTACGTCTTTGAGCGGATTGTAGCGATTCATCGACGGCGCTTCATATTCCGGTTGTTCATTACGCACCTGCATGGAAGGTGAGGTGTATTCTTCTTCTTTTCTTTTCTGTTCCATCTCCGTACCCG
>JAGRMX010000192.1 GCA_020441025.1 Leptospiraceae bacterium | reverse complement strand
TTATTACAATTCAGCATTCCAGCCGCGGACACGCAGGCCACGGACGAAATTACCGCGAAAGTAATCTATGATTTCGTCGCCGTGCAACCGGAGTTTAAATTAAATCTGGAAGGCGCCGACTGGTACGATTCAAATCGGCTGATGCTGGTCTCCGACAATCAATTTCGCGCCAACCTGGACACGACCACTTTTATAATCCTGCCGATTGACCAATAAGAAGTCATCTCAAAACTATGAGTTCTAAGCGTCTATCACGGAATAGGATCGCCCGCGGATCGAGACGGTTCCGGGCTTTACTGTGATTCCGATTTCAGCGGCGGTTTGTATTGCCGGCGGAGTTCATCCGGACTTAAACCACGCTGTCGTACTTCCGTGTCGAACACCTGTCGTCGCGGGATATATTCTTCGTTAAGCGGTATTTCCAGCTTGGCCGCCGTTTCATTGTACTTATTCGAAGACAGAGTAAACGAATGGCGGTCAATGCCGCTCTGATCCAACAGGATGCCCACCATGGTTAGGCCCAGGCCGGCGCCTTCGGTATCATCGCCATGTTCCAGATAAAAATCCAGTAAACTGGAAAACGACTCGGCTTTTTCGAATTTCTGGCGAATACGTTTTTCTTCCTGGGGATAAAGCGTGAAGCTATTCTTTACTTTTATATTCAGTACTTCCGGCGTGTAATAGAAGGTCGCCAGCACGGGATAATTGTACTCGATGAACTGCGGACGATACGAACGGACCCTGGTTTCGGTCAGTTCATGCTTGAGTTCGTGCAGAATCTCATCGTAGTCTTCTTCTTTGTCCGGGCTGAGTCCCCGACGGGCAAAAAGCAGGCGCTTAAGATTCGCCTTGGTGGCGTTGATTATCAATTCTTTCGCGGCGGTATAAACAACATCATTCAAATCGCTTCGATCATACCTGGCCAGAATGCGCGAAGTAACCATATGCAGGACCATTTCCCCATAATCCGAAAGATAATAGGTTTTCAGGGTGATTGTGCGGCCCCGTTCTATGCCCCGATCCAGTATCTCAGCCAGCTTTTCCCGATCCATGCGCATGGTGTCCCAAATTTAACGAAATCACTCCATGGCACCATTCTTTTTTCGCATCCATACCAGCGAATCGATATGTTTCTGCACCTCGCAGAAATCGAACTGCGCGCAATAATACGGCTCGAATTCGGCCGGCATCAGTATATGCTTTATTTGATTATCTATGATAAACTTTGTTTCCTGTTCACGCCTGTCGATCGATCCGCCCAGCTCATAAAATGATAAGTGATAACGGAAATCCGGCCCCAGGTATACGTAGCCGGGAGACCAGGCAAAAATGTCGGCGGTTCCGACCAGCGCGTTGCCGGTCCACTCTACATCGCCGGTAGCGGTAAATGCCGTCAGATTCAATCGATTTAAATTCCAGGGTATGCGCAGGGCCGCTCTGTAATAACCAAACAGAGTGAACAGAATCAGTAAAATTGTAACCGGCCAGACCCGGCGTTTGTGTTCGGTCTGCAAATATCGCCAAATTTGAAACAGGCCTCCGGCGGCGAACAATCCCAGCAACGGAAATAACAAATATATAAATCGTTCTTCTTTATGTCCTACCAGAGCATGCACCAGCCAGAAAAAAAACATGCCCGCTATGATCGGATAGGTTTTCTTAAAAAACATAAATATGGCGGGTAGCGCCAATAGCGCAGGCAGCAATCCATATAATTGATAAATGGTTTGCAGATAAAAACCGAAGGGACGCCGACCCCATTGTGAGGCGACATCCTTTACTATATTAAACTCGAAGTAACGATACGTAGAAATAAAAGGAATATCATAGTAAAGCCAGTCTGATAGGGCGTATATCAATAGAGCCAGGACCATTCCGCCGGAAACCGCATAAATCCGCCGGCGTGCCGGGCGAGCATCGCGCCTGAAACAATCGGATTGAATAGTGTAAGCGATCAAAAACGGTCCGGTAAACAACGCTGTTTGAAAACGAATACCATATGCCAGACCCAGCAGGAATCCTCCGCTCCCTGAAATAATAATCCAATTTCGATCGCTCATGCGATACAGGGCGCTCAGTCCCATAATCACCAGGGCCGTGGAGAGACTTTCGGTGAGAGTGCGAAAACCGAAGTACAGCGCCGGTGGCATGCAACCTACCAGCAAAAGAAAAAAAATTAAAGAGGCGCTCCGGGCTTCGTTCATTTCGGCCGACGGATACCAGAAGCGCCGGAATAAATTATAAAGAGACAACAGGGCGAAAGCGTAAAAGCACCCCACCAGCAATCGCAATGTGAAATACAATACTTCGGGGTTCGAGGTAAGCCCGTACACCGAACCGACAACCGGTGCCATCAGGGCCGGATACAAAACCGAGCGAACCTGTTCCTCAAATTCCCAGGTAAGAATACCGCGACCGTACAACCAGTTATAGGCCGGTTCTACGGTCTGATAGATTTCATCCGGCCAGACGAAACCGCGCGAATAATGTACGGTCGGCAGTACGGTCAACACCGCAACCGACAAAATCCAGAACCGGGCGGAACGTAGATAAACACTCATCAACCGCGCACTGCATTGGGATACTTTTCGGTGATCTCGTCAATACGACGCATAATTTCATCCGAAAGTCTAAGATCGGCGGCTTTCAGGCTATCTTCCAGTTGCTCGACCGTAGTGGCACCGATGATAGTGGACGCCACATAATCGAATTGTTTACTCCAGGCTACGGACAGAGTGGTAACACTCATGCCCACCTCGTCCGCCAATTGCATCAATTCGGCCGTAGCGGCTCGCGATGCGGAGTTCAAATATTTGGAAGCGATGCGCTTCGAACGCTCATTGCCTTCCAGGTATCCGGTAAAGCGCGCTTTGGCGGGCGGAACTTCGGCATTGTATTTACCCGTAAGCACGCCGCCTGCCAGCGGGGAATAAGGTAACAACGACACCTGTTCGCGCTGACAGATGTCGGCCAGGGATTCCTGAAATCCACGGCACAGAATACTGAAATTATTCTGGATGGTCTCAAAACGGCGTAATCCGCTCTTATCCGCAGCCCACAGGCTCTTCATTAAACCCCAGGCGGTTTCATTGCTGCAACCGGCGTATCGAATCTTGCCTTCTTCCACCAGTTCATCCAATACCTGTAAGGTTTCTTCATAATAATAATCGTGATCCGGCCAGTGAGTTTGATAAAGATCAATGTAATCGGTTTGCAAACGACGCAGACTGCCTTCTACGGCGGTGCGAATATGATGTGCATCCAGCGCGGTTCGGCCGCTGCGCACCGGCGGCCGAAACCAGCCGTGTCCCGGTCCGGCCACCTTGGTGGCGACGATCAACGAATCGCGGGGTTTTGTTTTCATCCAGCGGCCGACAAACTCCTCGGTCCGATATACCCATTTTTCGGCCGGCGGCACCGGATACAACTCGGCCGTATCGTAAAAATCCACACCGGCGTCATAAGCCCGATCCATGATACGCGCGCTTAAATCTTCTTCGCAGTACGAACCGAATGTCATGGTCCCCATACAGATTTCGGAAACAACAATACTGCCCCGTCCCAATCGCCGTCTTTGCATGCGGACAGACTGCCCATTGCGGGCATTCAATCAAGCAGATTTGAACGGGTATCGGGGTGAAAACCGATTGCGAGATTATAAACGACAGATTTTCAACTGTAACATTTGCAGATTACTGACCGCCGAATCGGAGCGACAATCAAAATCCGCCGCGTCCACATCGACTTGATCGGACAATTGCGCCGGTACGTTTACTATCGCAATAGTCGTATAGTGCGCGGACAGGATTGCGCGCAATGCGGCGGGATCCTGCTCTGCTCGCAGCCAGAAAAAAGGCGGATCTTCGGAATGATTCATATAAAAAACATTGAGTGTGCGATGTAAAATAACCACCGCGTCCGCTTCGGCCGTCAGCTTCTCAAATTCATTTTGAACGGATTCAAAGTAATTCAAGAACTGCTTTCGAATGAGTACGGCCTTGAACGCGTGCCCTGCGGTCCATAGCGAGAGCAGCGCAACCGCAGTGAGGGTGGCAAATTTTAGCAACTTCCGGCGAGCGGGAATCGCAATCACAACCGCCGCCGTAACGATTGTTAAGGCCGGATACACATTAAACAAAAAACGTTCCCCGAATTGCGGTCCGGGCCGATTGGAAACAACCAACGGAATAACCAGAACATAGGCCAGGGCAACAACCATTAGTATATCCACCGGCGTCGAGTCCCGCGCGTGTCTGCGAACAAAAAGCCACATGAAAGCAAATAGAAACACCGGCGTAGCGAGAAAAAGCGTGCCCTGCTCTCGGCCGAAAGTGTAGGTCCAGATTCGCGCCAATCGCGTGGTCACATCGTCCGCCTGTCCCAATTCAAATTCAATGCCGCGCAAACCCAGCATATGCCCGAATAGGATTTTGTTGGAGTATAAGTTTAAACCGAAGATAATCAACGCCACGGCGGCGCCGACCGATGCCCATAACCAGTCCGAATACTTGCGGTAGATTAATATTCGTGCGCCGAATAGCAACGGTGCAATCAACAGGGATTCGGGCCGTAAAGAAAATGCCAGCGCGGGGATCGCTCCGCAGATGACCGCGTTCACCGGCGTCAGTTCTTTGCGCGCTCCGACCAAAAGAGCCCAGGTACTCAGGCAGGCCGTAATGGCATGCTCGCTTAAATCGTAGCCGTATGCCAGCAACCCGCCTCCCAACAACATCAGCAATACCAATCCATTGGCCTGTAGCATAGACCAACACAATTCGATCCGGGCGAAACGCCACATCAGATACAATGTAAAGAGGGAAGCCAGAAATGTGAGCAGGTACAGAGATCGCACTCCGCCCAGCGCATACGGAATGTAATACAGGAACGAGAGTTGATATGGAAAAATATAAAAGGCTTCGCCCGCATTAATGTAAACCCAGGGATACTCTCCGGGGAAATACTCAAGTTGTGGATCAACATTGCGGCCCGCGTAGTACGCTTCAACCTGATCGTACCGAGCAAGATCGCGGACCTGACGAACCTTATACGCCGCGTCTCCGGCGGCGATGTCCCCCGGCTGAAACCAGATGTACAGGCCGGAAAGCAGTAAAAGTAAAATCAAAAAGGCGTATCGGTGGCCGACGACTTTATTTAAGAATAACATTCGCTGTTCCGGGAAAATAGAGTATCAGTTTTCTGAATTGCTTCGAGTGGCAACAAACACTTCGTGCGGAAATTCATTATAAAAAACCCGCGCATTCGTTCGTTGGAAAAGATATACCCGTCCGTCGAAATCGCGGGTTTACTCTTCATCTTCCGGTGATAGCAATTCGGGATAATAATTGCCGAGAAAGATATGTTCTTCCTCATTCAAAAAATCATCCACCGTTTCCGCTCCGGCTTCAAAATCTTTTTTAATTCGATCCAGGCACAATTCGGCGTTCTGTAATAGCAGGTCGGCAAGTTGTATGAAATCGTCATCCGAAGCTTCATCATCCAGATCGCACTCAATACGATAAATAATGGCCAGCAACATGAAGCGATACTTCACATCTTCAAGAACTTCATGATCGTCGGGAATGAAATCAAAGCGATTTAACAGCGCACTTTCGGCGTACTCGTTGAAAATATGCTGTTCGAGAGCGAATAATTGTTCCAGCAGTCGTTCGTGCTGCGCCAAACCTTCTTCCGATTCCAGATCCAACTCGCTGAACGACTGCCATAATTGTTGCAATCGTTCCAGATCCGGCGACTCCGCCAGGATCCAGTGAAACATGGCCATGCGTCGTTCCAGCGGCGAGGGATAATACTCATCATCGTGCGTGTGTTCGCCATGATGATCATCATGCTGTAAACGCGAATCGGATGGTTCGCCGTTGTTGGACATATCGGAGCTCATCGGCGAAAAATTCGATCGATCCAATCGAGGATCCAGGCAATGAAGCTCCAGAAAAAACCTTCCCGGCTATAGCGATCCAGCAACCGATCGGCTTTTTCCAGCTCATCGGGAGTAAAATCGCGACGGGTGGTGTTCTCATCCGCTTCGACAATCAATCGCTCTTTTTTGTTTCGCGTGTCTACAATGCGGACTTCAATGGACTCCCAACCCAGTTCCCGGGCGGCCGCCAGACGACGATAGCCGGCAATCAGATGATTATCCGGGTCGATGAGTACCGGCTGGAGCAGGCCCAGCCGATTCATAGAGTCTTTTAACTCCCCCAGATGGCCCGCGTCTTTCCGAATACGATTGCCAATTTTTATTTCGTTGATACGAACCCGCATGCGTTATTGCTTACCTCTGATTGACATCCGTGTAGTTGCGTTCGGTTGCGCCGGTATATATTTGACGTGGTCGTCCGATGCGCGTTCCGGGATTTTCAATCATCTCTTTCCACTGGGCGATCCAACCGGGCATACGTCCCAGCGCGAACATGACAGTAAACATATCCGTGGGAATTCCAATGGCGCGATAAATTATTCCGGAATAGAAATCCACGTTCGGATACAGCTTGCGCTCCACGAAATAATCGTCATTCAGCGCGGCTTCTTCCAGCTTCTTCGCAATTTCCAGCAGCGGGTCCTGCACACCCAGCTTGGTTAATACCTCATCCGCCGATTTCTTGATAATGCGCGCCCGGGGATCGAAGTTTTTATATACCCGGTGTCCGAAGCCCATCAATCGGAAGGTGGAATTTTTATCTTTAGCCAGATCAATAAATTTGCTGGCGTCGCCCCCATCTTCATGAATGTGCGTGAGCATTTCAATTACGGCCTGATTGGCGCCGCCGT
>JAGRMX010000191.1 GCA_020441025.1 Leptospiraceae bacterium | reverse complement strand
ACGCCTAAACGGGACTCGCTATGAATGCGCGGAGTTGATATTGGTACTTTGTTGCGGGGATAGAATCTCGTTTTTATATTTCCCACGCGTTTTTCTGGCGCGGGTATGCAGATCATAAAGAAGATGTCAGTGAGATCATAATATGTTCCAGAGATTTTAGAGATGCGCCCGGATGTAACCGATCGCCGGGAGGGCAATCATAATAAAAACATAATAATTTTCGTGCAGAGAATCATGGCAACCAGAGCCACCGGATAAACGGTCGCATATGCGGATGAGGCAAACGAAGTATCCGTTAGACTGTTCACGCTGGCCAGGCCCGGCGTGCTGGTCATACCGCCGGTAAGCACTCCCAGCACGTGAAAAAATCGTATTTTCAAAACATATCGGCAGAGCGCGTAACCGATAAGCAGAGGAATCATGGTGGTCAATATGCCCACCAGAAACAGAGCCAGTCCGTATTCCTGCATGGTGTGAACGATGGTCGCACCCGCCGAAGTTCCCACCACGGCCATAAAAAGCGATAATCCGATCTGACGTAGCATGGTGTTCGCCGGTGTCGGAATTTGCCACACGAAAGTTCTGGTATGGTACAGGTTACCGAGGATCAATCCACTCAACAGAACTCCACCTACCGTACCGAGACGAAATTCACCGGTACCGGGTAAACTAAAAGGAATAAGTCCGATTAAATAACCTAACGCAATTCCAATGAACACCGCCAGTACGTTGGCGGTATACACGGACTTGAAATCATTTCCCAGGTGTTTGGTTAAACTTTCAACCGATTGCCTGTGTCCGACTACATGCAGAATGTCGCCCATTTTCAGTCGTCGATGGGCGCTGATCGGAAGATCGATGTCATTGCGGGTCATCCGGGCCACCTGCACATTAAAGGTGTGATGTAAATTTAACGAGGAAATTGTCTGGCCCACAAATACGTTGCGCGAAACCACAATTTTGTGATTCAACATATCGCCTTCAAATTTCAGTTCCCGGCGTACGCGTTTCCCGAACAGGACCTCCGCCTTTTTAATTTCGGTGGCGGTTCCCACTATGCGAAGGATATCGGATTTTCCCAGCACCGTACCCGCATCGACCATCTCCACATGCCTGCTTTTCGCCGGTAAGCGCCGGGTAATCGATACCGCCGCCATTTCGCTCAAGCCGATTTCACGAATTTTTTTGCCGATTACATTCGGATTATCGATTCTAACATGCGCGTAGATTACTTTTGGAAAAAGGGCTTCTATTTCGTTCTGCAACAATTTTTCTTCCGCGAGCAAATCCACCCGGAATATAAACGGACTCAATCGAATAAACAGTATGACGCCCAGCACTCCGAACGTATATGTTACGCCGTACGCGGCGCCTACAATGTTTTCTTCTCCCAGTTCCGAAGCGACCGCCAGACCGGGCGTGCTCGTCAGAGCGCCCGCGAAAACACCGGCGCTCATGTCGGCCGAATAATCGAAAACCAGCGCGCATAGCACGACCGTTATTAAACCGACAAACACGAGCATTAAAGCGCCCAGACTCAAATGCAATCCTTCGCGGCTGAAAGAATTGCGGATGCCCGGGCCGGCCTGTAGACCGATGGAATATATGAACAGGGCCAGGCCCAGATCTTGAAACGGAGCGGGAATCGTGACGCCGAAGTGTCCAAAAAACAAAGCTACAAAAATAATGGCCGCCGATCCGAATGAAAAACCCGAAATTTTCAGGCGCCCCAGCAACTCACCCAGAACTATAATCAGTAATAATAAGAATACGGGGTTGGAAAGTATAGATCGCATACTCCGGCACCATTACAGTCCGCTTTTATAAGATTCGGAGCCAGTCCGGACTCAGAGTTTCAAGGCGGTTCGTTATGTATATGATAAATTAATACTGGAGGGTCGGATGGGGGTGCGCTATGTATATGAGAATTTGAAACCGGACGGTCGATTCGGAATACAATCAAAATCCGAAATCGCCTTGACCGGTGTCGGATGCGCGTCCATTCAATCTCCGTGTCGGAAAAAATCGAAAACCAGGAACAACGCGCGTCCACGGCCGGCGGTTTGCGCGGACGCATCCCCCTGTTTACACGCCTTGCGAATCTCTTTCTATTGCTCATTCTGCTGGCGGCCGCGTACGGTTGCGTACGCTTCTGGCTGCACGTAATTGACTATGAATTTCAACTGAATCTGGGGGAAGGCATAATTCTCTCGGAAATCAACGCGCTTGCTAACGGGTACGCCTTATACCCGGAAGGCAATGACGTTTTTCGGGCATCGAATTATGGACCGCTGTACTATTTACTGGGTCGTGCGTTCTGGTATATACAACCTTTCGCTTACGCGCCTTTGCGATGGTTATCTTTTGTAACTCTCATTGGTTTGATGGGCGTGGCCTATATTTTTTTGCGCGGCGAAGGACTACCGCGTACCATGAGCGCCACCCTGTCCTTATTGCTGCTGTTGAGTCCGGTCATACATTTGTGGGGCATATACTTAAAGCCGGATGGGTTTGCGTTGTTGCTTTCCGTCATAGCGATTGTGTCGTATATGCGTACGCGCAATCCGTACATCGCTCTGCCTTTCTTTTTGATCGCCTTTTACTGCAAGCAAACGTATGTGGCCGTGCCGATCGTCATTACATTATATGAATTGCGCCGCGATTTTAAAAGCGGAATACAATTCGCGCTGATTGCGGCTCTTTCAGGTTTGGCGTTGCTGCTGTGTTTTCAATGGCTGGTATTCGCGGATGGAAATATGTGGCTGCACCTGGTCACATACAATCGATCCAGCTTTCATCTGGAACGATATCTTGCGGGACTGACCTATCCGGTGTCTACCGCTCTGCTTTTGCCGATTTTGATGCTGTTCTTTGTGCGGCCCGGGCTGCGCGATAATCCGTTAGTAGGTTATTTGATAATGTGTACCGCCATAGCTCTTGTGGCCGTCGGAAAATTCGGATCGGATATCAATTACTTTATGGAAAGCTGGGTAGCGGCGGTGTTGTTGCTGGGTCAAGGATTCCGACGCCAACTGGTTACGCGTGAAAGTCGATCTTTATTCGGCAATCGTTACTTTGCCGGCATTTTGATTTTGCTGGCGGCGGTATTTTTGATTCCATACCCCCGATCGATAACGCAACTGCGCGTGCAATCGGAAGCGTTGCGGACCAATCAGACTCTGGTAACGGATCTGTCGGCTTTGATTCAACCGCACGATATAGTGCATAGCGATATCCCGGGCATCTTCGCCACCATTCCGAAACCCCTGCAATTGTTGATCGATGATCCCACGTTGTTTCATCTGGTCACCCAGGCCGACGCGGTTGGATTCCCGGCGGATCTATTCACGCGGGCGCTGAACCGGAAGCGATTGGCGCTGTATCTCACACGGGAGCCGGTGCCACATGAAGGCTATACGTTTCGACGCGAGGTGATTTTTTACGAAGGCTTTGCGCCGACCAGATTATTCCTGTACATGCGCAATGTTGATTTATAATCGTCGGTAGTCGGTCCGGCCATCAACCCGCCGCGCGTTTGTGCAAATGCAATTGTCGATAGCGGGAAGGCGTAAGTCCCGTGTGCTGTTTGAAAATACGATTGAAGGAAGACTTGGAGTTAAAGCCCGCGTCCAATGCCAGTCGCAGCAATGAGTGCTCATCATACGCTTCGTTGCGCATGAATTCTTGCACTTCCCGAATACGATATTCGTTGACCAGCGTATAAAAATTCTTATTTAATTGTTCGTTTAAAACCTGCGTAAGATGATGCCTGGGAATATTCAATCGTTGCGATAAATCCAGAACCGTCAATTCACTTTCGCGATAGGGCCGCTCCGTGCGCATATAGTCCTGAATGCGTTGTACCAGCTCCAGAGCGTCCGACGATTTCAAGCCCGATTTTTTATAACGTTGATTTGCATCGACGGAATCTCGATTGCGAGGCAGGGCGGTCAGGTTCCCGCTTCCTCGATCCTCTATAGAATCGTCCTCATCGGCCGGTGAATGCGGCGGCGGAGGCCGATTATAGATGATCGGTTGCTGCATATTTAAAAAACCAAATACGATGATAAAGCCGGTAATACTGATTTGATGCGATCCCAGATGCCGCAATACCGGCAGTCGTAAGTGCTCCAGTTGCGCGCCGAAAATTCCGGTCAATAAGACGTAGGCGATGGCGCCGGCAAATGCCAGAGTCACCCATCGTAGCCAGTTCAAATTGATGCGCGCGTCCACTCTGGAAAAGTAATTTCGCAAATATCGTTTATGGCGCCGCAATAAAATCCATACCGCTACCGTGTACGCCAGCATGGACCCAATCGTTCCGATGCCCAGGAAATGCTGAACGGGATGCGGCCGCATACCTACGGGGTGCAATCGAAGTATGTCCGGTAAAAGCATGCTGAGTACAATGATCAGCAAGGCCGGCAATGCATGCAGGCCGTCATGTGCGTAAAATCGGGGCTGCTCACTGATCATGACGCGCGTGTAAATAAATAGAAACGGGCCGCACATCAGCGGCAGGCCAAACAATAATGCGGCCATGGAGGGGAAGGTGGGCGGTCGCAGGCTCATGGCCAGCAGCAAAATCGCCAGAGTCGACATGAAGGCGATTGTGACGATGTTGCGCGCACCCCACGGTCGCCGGGTGGCGTAATACATACCGATGAAAATCGCATGAGAAATTCCGATGTAGGCGATGGTATCCATTTTATTGAAATCGATTATTTCAGTTATCGTTAGCGCATTTACATTCGGCACAATTACGGCCAGCACAATTACAGTCGGTGCAATATAATCGTAAGAAATAAAGCGGGATACATACTCTTGAAATGATGTTAGTATCCGAATCGTAAATCGGATTACACGCGTACTTACCGATTGATTTTACGCATATAAAACCGGGATTGTTGCATTGCGCAATGCCGATTTTTATTATTATTCACCGGTCACGTATCCGCCGCATTTAACGTGATTCTATAGCCTGTTTATGTGAGTTGTAAACGGTGTGCATCGCGCCGAAAGCGTGTCTCGGCATCGGGCCCGCATAATTGGGACCGCCCGCGCATTTGAGACTATCGAAACGCCGCGTATATCATCAAAAAAAAGGTCTCAGCCCGGCGGGTGGGTCGATGCGATTCTCACAGTACGCTATGCTGCGTCAGTCTGATGAACAGAAACGGAAGGGCCTGCCTGTCGAGTTTAAATGCGATTTGCCTGCGTCCCTTTCGAAGGAGACCATCATGAAAACGAAGAAGAATTTTTCCAGAATGTTGTTTGTGTTGATCGCCGCGTTGATGCTGGGCATCGATTGCATGCCGCCCGAAGCGGAGGAAAACGCACCGCCATTATTTCCGTTCGGTCCGGAAGGTCCGCCGCGGGAATTGCATAATGTGCACGGTGCCGGGGCCCAGCGCAGCGATCCTAAAACCGGCAATCCGGCCGATTACGCGTTCGGATTCGGGCCGCAGGGCGATGATATTCGCATTTACAATTATGCCCGGTGCGTTCGCGGTTCGTCCGCTCCGGCCAATGATTATACTATTGTGGATACCGGCGTTTCGACGTTCTATGATAACGCGGATACGATCGGCGCCCCCGTGTCCGGAGCCGACTTCTATGGTCAGGACGCAACTTATAGCGGTAACGCTCCCGACTATACCGATAACGGCGACGGCACCGTCACCGATAACAATACCGGTCTGATGTGGCAGAAGACGCCGAACTCCAATGTAAAAGTATCGTATGCCGATGCGGTCAACGGTGCGGCCACTCAGACTACCGGCGGTTATTCCGATTGGAGGTTGCCGACTGTGAAAGAATTGTATTCGCTGATGGATTTTAACGGTAGTTCGCAGTCAGAAATCGGGTACATTGATACGACCTACTTTGATTTTCAATTCGGCAATGAAGCCGCCGGAGAACGATTGATCGATTCCCAGTACTGGACGGCCACCGAATACGTGGGTACGGTTATGGATAATCGCAGTGCGGTATTCGGCGTGAACTTTGCGGATGGCCGTATCAAAGGTTATCCGGACAGTCTGCCCGATGGATCCAGAAAATTGAACTTCGTGCGCTATGTGCGAGGCACTGCCGGTTACGGCATAAATGACTTCACAGATAACGGCGACGGTACAATCAGCGATAATGCCACCGGACTGATGTGGATGCAGGCCGATAACGGCGGAGCCATCAGCTGGCAGGGAGCGCTGGCTTATTGCGAAAATTTGAGTTTCGCGGGTCAATCCGATTGGCGATTGCCCGATCCGAAAGAATTGCACAGCATCGTGGATTATACTCGCGCTCCGGACGCGTCCGATCCCGATAAACAAACGGCGGCCATCGATCCTATCTTTACGGTAACCGAAACCGAATCGTACTTCTGGACCGGTACCACGTTACTGGAAGCGCCTCCATTTCTGGCATCCGGCTCGCATGCCGTATACATTGCGTTTGGTCGCGCGATGGGTTTTGGACCGTCGTTCCCCTGATTTGCGCGCTATTAAAAATAGATTTCCGGAACGCAGAGTTTCCGCCGTTGACACGGAACCTCCGTGTTCCGGGTCAACGTAGTTCCCATCCATGGAAACTAACGTAAACTCTGCGTCCGGAAATCTACCGCATCATCGCAAACATGTTCACTTAAATGGGCGCGGGTAGTATAAGTGCACTTGTGTAGAGATGATAATGTTTGCGTGGTATTCTTTAATATGATCTGCGTCCGGAAATCTACCGCATCATCGCAAACAGGTTCACTGGAATGGGCGCTGGAGATATAAGTGCTTTTGTGAAGAGATAATAATGCTTCTTTGGTATCCTATATAGGACCTGCGTCCGGAAA
>JAGRMX010000190.1 GCA_020441025.1 Leptospiraceae bacterium | reverse complement strand
CTGGTGAAGTGTGAACGTAAGTGATGCAATCTGTTCCCGCTGGAAATCCACAACATACGCGCAAACGGACTCGCTGTGAATGCGCGTGGTTGATATGGTCGCTTGTATGCAAATTTTGAGAATGATGTTTTGTTATTTATCCCGGGAAATTTAAAGAAATTAAAGTTTTTTGTTCCAATCGATAAACCCTTTACGTGTTTCGGGTTGGCAGGTCGGACAAAAGAACGCGTCCACTCCGCGCACGTTCGCGCGCCGAATGGGTGTCTGGCAACGCGGACAGGGTGCGTGCAATCGATTGCGGACCAGCATATGATCGCGCACCTTTGCGGATATATCTCGTCCGGCATCGGCCACGGCCCGGATGCCGCGCTCAATTACCGCGCCAATCGAATGATACAGGCGTTCCTTATCCGAATCATTTAACTGAGTGCACATGGTTTTGGGATGCAGGCCCGCATCAAACAGGATCTCATCGGCGTATGCATTGCCGATGGCGCTCAGTTTCGTTTGATCCATCAGAAAGACCCGCACCTGCCGGCGTTCTTTTTTCAGCAGACTGATAAAAGTTTGCAGATCAAACGCATCCGATAAAATGCCGATGCCCTGGTTGCGAAAGCCGGGTATCTGTGCCAGACGCGATTCATCCTCCGGCGCCAGGTAGATCTTGCCCATCTTTTTGGAGTCGGAATACGAAAGCACATTCGAATCGCATTGAAACTGTACAGCCGCCCGATATTTGTTACCGTTCGGTTTTGATTGCGATTTGAGTTGTAATTCCGATTCAATGGGTGATAACTCAAATCGACCGGCCAACATACAATGCACGACGCAACGCATGCCATCCAACTGAAAATCGATAAACGGGCCCACTCGTTCTATGTTTTGAAAAGTGCGATTTAATAAAACGGATTCGGAGGTTTCCCCGGTCAGGTTGCGAATTAAAATCGGTTCTTTAATAATCACCGATCGAATGGTCTGGCCGACCAGAGCCGCTTTCAGACGCGGCTGGATATATTCCAGGTCGGGCAATTCGGGCATACGTATAAATGCTATTACCGGAAAGAATTGCAATCTGTTTCGATGGCGATTCTGCGTTGGTTTTACACTTCGGACCGGCTCATTCGATCGGTCCACAAGCCGGGAACTAACGCGATTGTATGCGAGTCACCAATTGCTGAATGATATCCAGTCGGGCGGTGGGACCGCCCCCGGCGGCGGCCAGATGATTCACAGTACGATACGTAATGCATTGTTGCACGGCGCGTTCGTTTATTGGTACATTTAAACTACGCTTACAGGCCGCCATGGACAGGCTGTAGTCCGCCAGACCATCATTGCGGGTCAGCATATCGAAATCGATATTATTTAAGTACGATCGAGATCCGGTGGTCGGATCATTAAACTGCGGATTGTTCTGAATGGCCTGCAATGCCTGAGTGAAATACGGACGAAACTGTTCGCCATAAAAATAACCGGCCGTATTACCGAACCAATTGCAGGCTTGATTGTACAATTCAGCGTCGTTATAAGCGGGACCGCAGCCGTACAATTCGCCGCTGCCATCGTCGGCAAAATGATAATCGGTGGCGGCGGCCGAAAACTCCCCTTGAAACCAGCCGGCCTTGCGCAGAGGTGTTTGATTGACCACATATAACGGCACATTGTTTTCCATGGGCGCCATGGGACTCACATCGACCCAGACCGGATTGGTACGTCCCGGAATATAATCGCCAAATAGAGAGTCTTCACAATCATCACAATTTTCCGGAACATACATTCCGGCAAATAGTTCCGTATTGCCGTCGCCATAATAGAACAATCCGTAACCCAGAATAGTGGCCAGGCTGCCCTGAATTACGCCGTTGGCGGAATACACTTCGGCCAACCGCGCGCATCCGTCCGCGCCCATTTCCGATGTTTGTTGCATGCAGCGACGGGCAATGTTGTAGGCCACGGCACCACCTTTGGAGTGACCGATAAACGCGCACCGTTCGGGTGCCGCCGAGACAATGGCGCCGGAAGAATCGGCGCAGACCACGTCACGCAAGAATCGTTCGGTACGAATGGTCATTTCCAGCACCGTGGTCGCAGCGCTTTCCTGCAGAGTAACATAAACTTCGCGACAGGCGCTGCGTAATAGAGCTTCGATCATCCGCGGACTGAAATAGCTTCTAACGAAAGTGTCGTACGTCAATTGCCGATAGCGCACCAGGCTGTCAAAAATCCCGTAGCCGTGCTGCAGCATGCAACTTCCAATGGGAGGATTTATTACAGGCCGACTTTCAGTGGGCGCGCGATATACTCGAAAAACAATCACTCCGGGGATTTCCGCCGGAGCCACGGCGGCGGGCATATATGAGTGGAACATGCGTAGATCGGTGACGGCCAATGTATCGAACGCGTTTTGTACAAAGTCTTCGCGATAGATGGCCGAACTACAGGCCGGTGATAGCAATGCCGTGCTACTGAGCATCAGCATGGCCGAAATCTTTCGGATAGCGGCTGGGCGGATCATGCCGGCAATGAAATCGACGTTAACCGGACCGCAAGTTTTTAATATCCGCTCCGGAAACTGGCAGACAGATTTGTGCGGGAGATTGTAATGATCCCGGGTGAATCGTCGTAAGCCGAAAGAAACCGCCGATCAGGCGCTCATTATTGTAGATATGCAGAATTATTATCTGCAATCGGATGCGCCGTTCGCGCGTTTCCACGCACTGCGCGCCGGAGACGACGCGCTGGATTATATTCAGCAGCGGGTGAATCGAATTGTTTTGCCGAACATCGGCAGGTTATTGTTTTTTTTTCGGGAGCGTGGTCGGCCGGTAGTTTTTTTGCGTCTCTGTGCTCAAAAGGCCGATCGTTCCGATTTGCATCCTGCTTTTAGAGCGGTCTGGCGGGACGGCGCGAATATTGATATTCCGGATGTTTATCCGCTGGCATCCGATCCCCTGGCGGAGGTGCATCCGGCCATCGCACCGCGGCCGTCCGAAATCGTTATAAATAAAACAACCTTCAGTGCCTTTACATCCACGCGGCTGGATGAAATATTACGGGAGTTGTGCGTGCATACGCTGGTTTTTGCGGGCCTGGCCACCAGTCAATGTGTGGATACCACCGCCCGGGATGCCGCCGATCGAGGCTATACGGTCATCCATATTGAAGACGGGCAGGCCGATTACAACGAAATGTTTCACAATGCGTCCCTGTTCGCTTCACGGGGTGTGTGCGGCGGATTGCTGTACGAAACCGATGAGTATCTGGAAAGGCAGACGATTCTTTTCCCCGTAGATTAAAATATAACCGGCGAACATCATTTGCGAGCGTCGGACGATATACATAATAGCGGCCTCTGGATTCGTAAAGATTACCGTCGCGCATTCAATTTCGCCCGACAAATCACTTGCCAGGAGTTTTGAATTCCACACACCGGCGATATGCGCGGTCCTTCAGCATGCTGCCTGGATCCGGCCAACCAAACCGGGACGATCCTGTTCGCGGAAGACGCTCTGTTGGCCCGTTGCGGTCAATGCGGGCGGGAATTCATCCGGACATCCATGGTGTGGGATAGCGATTGTATCGATCCCATGGAAATGGAGCTCTGGTGGCCCGTTGAGGATCGCTCCGATGTACTATCGGCCGAGCGTGATTCGTTTCATGATCGGCAGGAATTGGTGGCGTTCATCATGCGGCATAAGCCCTACTTTATGCGCAATCGCAAAGCGGCCGGTGATTTCCGTTTGATGGATTGAGTACATCTGTCAGTCTGGTTGAGAAGAAGCACATGAAGAAAAGACGAATACTGGTTACATCGGCTCTGCCGTACGCCAACGGCCCCATTCACCTGGGGCATCTGGTGGAGTATATTCAGACGGACATATGGGTTAGATTTCAAAAGGCCTGCGGCCATGAGGTGTACTATTTTTGCGCCGACGATACCCATGGAACTCCGGTGATGATCGCGGCGCGCAACGCCGCTACGGAACCAGAGCAACTGGTGGAACGCGTGCATGCCGAACATCTGCGGGATTTGAGTGCGTTCGATGTGGATTTTGATAACTACTATACTACCAATTCACCCGAAAATAGGGAACTGGCCTGCGGCATTTATGAAAACAGCAAAGCGGCCGGCCATATTGCCCGGCGAGATGTGGCTCAACTGTACTGCGAGCACGATCAGATGTTTTTGCCCGATCGCTTTGTAAAAGGCGAGTGTCCCTCGTGCGGCGCCGCCGATCAATACGGAGACTCCTGCGATAATTGTAGCGCGACCTATGCTCCGCGCGATTTAAAAAATGCGGCCTGCTCTATATGCGGTAACGCTCCGGTCGAGCGTAACAGCGAACATCTATTCTTTAAACTCAGCGATTTTCAAAAGTTTCTGGAAGATTGGCTGGCGGAACCCGGTCATGTGGACGACGGCGTACGCAAAAAAATGAACGAATGGTTGCAATCCGGTTTGCGAGATTGGGATATAAGTCGAGACGGACCGTACTTCGGATTTGAAATTCCGGGAGAAGAGAACAAATACTTTTATGTCTGGTTGGACGCGCCCATCGGCTACATGGCTTCCAGCAAAAACTATTTCGAAAAAACAGGCCAGAAGAAGCTGTTTGATGAATTCTGGAATGCGGAGGTCAGCGCTAAGAAGAATACCGAAGTTTATCACTTCATCGGCAAGGATATCATTTATTTTCATACTCTGTTCTGGCCGTCACTTTTGAAAGTGGGCGGATACAGACGTCCGTCCGCGGTGTTTGTGCACGGCTTCCTCACTGTAAACGGTGAGAAGATGTCCAAGAGTCGCGGTACTTTCGTTCGCGCGGAGACATTCTTAAAACATATAGAGCCGGGGGCGTTGCGATACTATTACGCGGCCCGCCTGGGTTCCGGATTGGATGATCTGGATCTGGCGACAACCGATTTCGTGCAACGTTACAATGCCGACATAGTCGGCAACCTGGTGAATATCTTTTCCAGACTCGGATCGGGCATTGCGAAGAAACTGGAACATCGTCTCTCTGAAAAAATATCAAAGCAGGGCAAATCACTGCATACCGATGTATTAAAACTTGCGGATGAAATTCGAAATCACTATGAAAACCGTGAATACCACCGGGTGATTCGCACCATCGCTTCTGCCGGGCATGCCATCAATCAGTTCATCAATGAGCGCGAACCCTGGAACAGCATCAAGACCGACGTAGAAGCGACCCGTCAAACCGTTACGGACGCCTTTCAATCCGGTCGTATTCTGATCGGTTGCATCAAGCCGATTCTGCCCCGGGTAGCGCAGGAATTGGAAACCTTTTTACAAATTGAGCCGGTGGATTTCACCAATATAAAAGAGCAACTGCCGTCCGGGCATGTCATACGAGCGTACAAGCACATCGTGCAGCGTTTGACCGAAGCGCAATTTGAGGACATGTTCGCGGAAGAGCAAAAAGCGATTGAAGCCGGTCATTCGGCGGGCGCTAAGAGCGGCTCACAGAAAGCTACCGGCAAAAAGGCGCAGGCCGTATCCGGAAAATCATCCGCGGGCGATAAAAAATCAAAGCGAGCGGCGGAGCATCACGCGGCAACGCAGCAAACGGCGGTACCGGATTCGGATGCAGAAGATGCTGCCGGCATTATTACGATTGAAGATCTTTCCCGGGTGGAACTGAAAGTGGGTCGCATTGTGAGCGCCGGGTTGGTAGAAGGGGCCGATCGCCTGCTGGCCATCCAACTGGATGTGGGCGAAGAGCGCCCGCGCTCGGTGATTGCGGGTATTCGTTCCGCATATAAGCCGGAAGATTTAACAGATTTGATGGTCGTTGCGGTGACCAATTTAAAACCGCGCAAAATGAAGTTTGGACTTTCGGAGGCGATGCTATTGGCCGCCGGTGAAGGCGACGTTCTGACGTTAATGACGCCCCATCGCGAAGCACATCCGGGGGATCGCCTGCGGTAATCGCGATGTCGCCCGCACGTATCCAAATACGCGTACACATTGGTGCGTATCAAATGCCTGGCTATACAACGACTCCGTAGTTCGCAATCGGGCGCATACTGCTCGAACTCTGCTCGCCGTGTCCGGATGTTGGTTTTTGTTGAATATATTTACCCGGAATGCTGTGCACCCGGTCGGTCCGCGAAATTTCGTTACAAAAGGTGACAGTTTCCCCACAAAAAATCAGATGCGTTTTTCATGCGTACATGAAATGACTGCCCTGTGAACTGGATACGATTTCCACGTACCGACCTGTTGCGTGCAGTATTTCTGAGTTTGTTCATTCTGATTGTTATTGCGCCCGGGCTGCATGCCCAGCAGATCACCCGCGGTTACGACGGCTATCGTACGCTGACCACGCCGCATTTCTATATCCACTTCCCCGAAGGTGAAGCCGATTTTGCGCGCCGCGTCGGTCGGATTGCCGAAAAGGTGCATGCCGCACTGGAACCGAAGTACCGGTCGGGGGCGAGTGGCACACATGTCGTTCTTGTATTTGATACGGATACGGTGAACGCTTTCGCCACGCCGTACGGCATCGATCAGATTGTTTTATTCTTAAACAATCCCCGGTCGGGAGAGTTCGCGCGCTTTGACGCCTGGGTGGAATTGCTCTTTACGCACGAATATGTGCATGTGCTATCGCTGCGGCATTGGGGTGCCGACCAACCCACTCTGACTTTTTTGCGCATTCTGCTGGGCTTCCCGCCCAATCTCTGGTCCCCACCGGGCATGATTGAAGGCACGCCGGTGTGGGAGGAAAGTAAGTCTGGAAACGGTCGTATGGAAGACCCGTTGACCAACATGATTGTACGCACGGCGGTCCTGGAAGACGCCTATCCGTCATTGG
>JAGRMX010000018.1 GCA_020441025.1 Leptospiraceae bacterium | reverse complement strand
CCCGACGGCATCGGTCGTATTCTGGAGCTGACCGGCAAGGACAAGACCCGCTTTAAGAATATAATGATCTTGGGCGGCGGTAAAATAGGTCGCATGTGCGCGTCGGTCCTGGAAAAAAAATTCAACGTTAAGTTAATCGAATCGGATTTAAAAAAAGCATATGAGTTGTCTGATTATCTGAGCGAAACATTGATTCTACAGGGCGATGGGCGCGACATTCAATTGCTCATGGATGAAAGCATCGGCGAAATGGACGCCTTTATAGCCGTTACCGAAGATTCGGAAACCAACATTATTTCCTGCCTGATGGCCCGGGAAATGGGCGTGGTCAAGACGATCGCCCACGTGGAAAATGCCGAATACAATCAGCTAACTCGCGTCATTGGAATCAACGCTCTGGTGAATAAAAAAATGATTACGGCGGCCAATATAACCAGGCTTGTGCGAAAGACCAATATCGTGGCGCTTACGCATGTGCATGGCATGGATGCCGAAGTGCTGGAATACGTGGTTCCGCCCGAAAGTCGTATCACTCAAAAGGACGTGCGTAATTTGAAATTTCCCCGGGGAGCCATCCTCGGAGGCTATGTGCGCGGAGACGACGTGGGCATTGTCGTGGGTGATACCCGTATTCAGTCTCAGGATCGCGTGGTAGTATTCAGTCTGCCGCATTGCATTCAGCAGGTGGAAGCTTTTTTTCGCTGATGATAAACTTTAGAATCGTATTCAACTTAACCGGAATGCTTCTGGTTCTGGTTTCCCTGTTTATGCCGGTGGGAATCGTCTTTTCGCTGTATTACGGCGATCAGGACAGCGGTTCCTTATTGCTGTCGGCGTTGATTACCGCCGCAGTCGGACTGGGATTATATTTTTCCAATCATTATTGGAAGGCGGACTATTTGCGCATTCGCAAACGTGACGGCTATGTGATCGTTACCATGGGTTGGATTTGTATATCCGCTTTCGGCGCGCTGCCGTTTTACATTCACGGCGCAATCCCCTCGTACACCGACGCTTATTTCGAAACGATTTCCGGTTTTACCACTACCGGCGCTTCCATTCTGAACGACATTGAATCCATGCCCCATGGTCTGCTTTTCTGGCGCAGCATGACCCACTGGATGGGCGGCATGGGCGTGATTGTATTGACGCTTGCTATTCTACCCCTGCTCGGTGTGGGTGGCGCGCAGCTATTCGGCGCGGAAGTTTCCGGACCGAACAAGGATAAAATTCACCCGCAGGTTCAGGGTACCGCCAAGCGTCTATGGGGTATCTACGTTTTATTCACCCTCATTCAGACGGTGTTATTGCTGGCGGGCGGGATGAACCTGTTTGACGCGTTGTGCCATGCGTTCGGTACCATGTCTACCGGTGGTTTTTCAACGAAGCAAGCCAGTGTGGCGGCTTTTTCTCCTTTCGTGCACTATGTAATTATCGTATTCATGTTTCTGGGAGCCACGAATTTTTCGCTGCATTATCACGCCATGCATGGTCGGTTCAAAACCGTATTCAAAGACGAAGAGTTTCGTTTTTATTTGATTTTTACGGTAGTCGTAACTCTATTTGTGGCCGGTACTATCTTCTATTTTCAAGACGCCAATGCGGAACAATCGTTTCGGGACGGCGCGTTTCAGGTGGTTTCGATTATCACTTCCACGGGATTTGTAACCGCGGATTATGAAGCCTGGGCACCCCATACTCGCTTTGTATTTTTAATACTGCTGTTCACCGGCGGCTGCGCGGGTTCGACCACCGGCGCGTTAAAGATGATTCGCATTTTAATGCTTATTAAAAACGGCATGCTGGAATTGAAGCGATTGGTGCATCCGCGCGCGGTAGTGCCGATACGATTCAACGGACGGATTGTGCCGAATTCCATCATCAATAACATCCTGGCATTTTTTGCGTTGTACATAATGATCTTTCTATTGGGAACGCTGGCGATATCTTTTGACCCGGCTTTTGCGGAAGAAACCCTGGCTTCCGCCATGGGCGCCGTAGCGTCCACCCTGGGATGCATGGGTCCCGGCATCGGAGTGGTGGGACCTATGAACAACTATGCCGCTCTTTCCATTCCGGGAAAATGGCTGCTCAGCTTTATGATGTTGCTGGGGCGTCTGGAAATCTTTACTATATTCATTATGTTCTCACCTTCGTTCTGGAAAACATGAATGCGCATACTATCCGTAAATGTGGGCCTGCCGCGTGATCTTGAATGGCAGGGCAAAATTGTTCGTACCGGATTCATTAAAGAACCGGTCAACGGGCCGGTACGGGTCGTGCGCTACCAGTTGGAAGGCGATGGGCAAGCCGACCTGCGTGTGCACGGCGGCGCCGACAAGGCGGTCTATGCGTATCCCGGAGAGCACTATGCCGATTGGCAGTCCAGGCTGAATGTGGATGATTTGCCCGCCGGTGCTTTCGGTGAGAATCTGACTACCTCGGGATTTATGGAATCGGAAGTATGTATCGGCGACCGATACGCTGTAGGCAGCGCCGAATTAGTGGTAACTCAACCGCGCACACCCTGCTTCAAGTTGAATGTGCGCTTCCAGCGCGAAGACATGCTCGAAATGTTTTTAAACAGCGATACATCCGGAATTTATTTTACCGTGCACAAAGAAGGGCAACTGGCCGCGGGAGATGAATTGCGATTGTTGGAAAGGCATCCTGATTGTGTAACCGTTCGCGACGCCATGCGTCTGAAGATGAAACAAATCGAAGATGCGGACCTGCTGGAACGCATTCTGAGCATTGAATCGCTGGCGCAGAGCTGGCGGGCCGATTTTGAAAAACGCAGAGCGAAACTGCGGGGCGAATAGAATCGCATTCGGAAACGACCGGGTTGATCTCATATTCGATTAAAGTAGACGACATGCCCGTACTACCGGTTTAATTTCATTTTTCGAATCATTTAAATACCATGCACAGATTGCCCGTTTACTTTATCGGTCACGGTTCTCCCATGAATATAATTGCGGAGAACGATTGGACTCACGCGATGGCACGGTTACGTACGAAACTGCCTGCGGGTATAGAAAGCGTGTTGGTGATCTCGGCGCACTGGTTAACTGACGGCACGTATGTTACCTGTTCTGAAACTCCCCGGCAGATCTATGACTTCTTCGGCTTTCCGGATGAACTGTATACGGTGCAATATCGCCCGCCGGGCAATCCGAACCTGGCTCAACGCATTCGCGATGCCTTCCCTTCGGATTCGGTGTTATGTGACAATAGACTGAAAGCACCGACCGAAGCGGAAGGTGATGGAAAGAGCCGGGGATTGGATCATGGCAGTTGGGCCGTGCTGCATCATTTATTTCCGGAAGCGAATGTGCCGGTTGTGCAATTGAGCTTAAATGCGCGGCTAACCTTTCGGGAGCATTACAAACTGGGGCTGGAATTGCGTGCACTGCGAAACGAAGGCGTACTGATTATAGGCAGCGGGAATATTGTGCATAATTTGCGGGCGATTGATTTTATGAATGAAAACGCTCCGGCTTACGATTGGGCCGAGCATTTTGATGCGACGATAGCGACAGCAATTGAGAGCAATCGCGAATTGGTAACGCAACCGGAAGCCATAGAATCGTTTCAACTGGCCCATCCCTCGTATGAACATTACCTGCCATTACTGTACGTTGTGGGTGCGGCGGATGGTGATTCGGCGCATACGATTTTTGAAGGCATTCAAAATGCTTCCATTTCAATGCGCAGCGTCGGTTTTGGTTGAATCTCCGGTGATCGACACGCGGCTCGCATTGAACCGTAATCTATATCGACGGGATCAATCGTCTGTTCGCGATTGGCTATTTTCCGAACCGGGTTCCAGCGGCATGAGCAGAATAATCAGCGTGTGACCATTGCGAATTTCAGGTCTTTCAAAGGCGGTGAAGATGTTCAGGCGGCCTTCCTGGCTGATTTGAAATAATGGTTCCACATGATAGTTGGCATGCCTTTTTTTGATGGCGTCAAAGTTGAGCTCCCGCGTGATTTCGTAGGCGATCAGGGCGTTACCATCGCGAAACGCACGATTCATTCTATTGAATGTCATCTGCCGGGTGAACAGACAGCGTCCGCGCAATTCCCGGGATACGACTTCCACGGCCTGCCCCGAATCATCACGAAAGGGGGAGATTTGAAATACGTTTTTACGGCCGAATATATTTGAAAAACGCAGAGCGGCCAGAGCGTTGACTTCGTCGTTGGGCGTGAGGGCCAGTAAACGTCCGATGCCTTCCAGTTCCAAACGGTCGACGACATACTCGTCCAGGATGTTGCCTTCGCGGACATTCAAACCCATGCTGGAGGCTACACTCAAATTATAAATGTTCGTATCCACCAGTGTCAATCGGATGCCTTTTTCCATCAACAATCGGGCAAGCAGACGGGACCAGTAATGGGCGCCAACGATCAGCAAACCCTGCGGGTTGGAACCGGCCAGACCCAGCAGCCGCGCCAGCCAACCGGCGGTCAGCCCGTATACGGCGATGGTGCCCACAATTACGGTAAAGACTATGCTCACCAATAAATCGGCGGAAGCATCTTCCGCCAGGCGCAGGCCAAAAATTGACGCGACCGCCGCCGCTACAATTCCACGCGGCGCCATCCAGGCCAGAAAGATCTTTTGCCGGGCGGTCAGCTCGGAACCGATGGTGGAAAAAAATACCGCCAGCGGGCGAACCAGAAACAGAAGTCCCAGCAAAAAGAGCAGCGCCCGTAAGTCGATATTCATGAGCACTTCGAGATCGACCCGGGCGGCCAGTAAGATAAACAAACTGGATATTAAGAGTGTGCGTAAGTTCTCTTTAAATTCGATTATGTGACGTACATCGACACGTTTTTGATTGGCCAGCGCCATGCCCATTACGGTGGTAGCGAGCAGCCCCGCCTCTTTCTGTGCCAATTCGGATACCAGGTAAACGCCCAGCAAAATCATTAACGTAACCGGGTTGTGCAAAAAATCCGGAACCCAATCGCGGCGGAATACCAGGATGATAAAAAGCGCGCCGATAACGCCGGCGCCGCCGCCTACCAGAATGGTGCGGGTAATGATCCACAACGCGTGTATGATAATTTGTGAAAGGTCCCCGCCGGCAGCCGGGCTGACTACAATCACTTCAAATACAAGTACGGCCAGTACTGCGCCGATCGGATCGACTATAATTCCTTCCCATTTCAGAATGGGAGTGGCCCGGCCGGTTGGACGAATGTGTCGCAACAAAGGACCGATGACGGTCGGACCGGTCACAGTCAGTATGGCGCCCAGTAGAATCGCCACGCCAATGTTCATATTGAAGATGTAAACGGCCAGTGCCGTGGATGCCACCCAGGTGATCAATACACCAATGGACAATAAATTCCGAACTACGCTGCCGACCTTGCGAATCTCTTTAAACTGTAAGCTCAAGCCGCCTTCAAAGAGTATGATGGCCACCGCAATGGAAACAATGGGGAAAAGTAATTCGTCCAGTAAAGCGTCCGGACGCAGATAACCGGTAATCGGGCCGGCCACAAACCCGGTAAGCAGCAATGCCAGAATGGAGGGCATGTGTACCCGCCACGCCAACCACTGGGCCCCGACACCGAGTACTATGACCAGTACCAATGCAATGATTACGTAGTGTTCACTCACACAGTCACGCGTCTGATCGAGATGGAAGTGGCAGCTCTATGGAAAAGATGGTACTGTTCCCGGCCGATCGATATTGAATCAGGCGAGAAAATATTATATCTGCGTCTTCGAACGGTCGGTATCCTTCTTTTAAAAATAAAACAATACTGCGCAAGCCCGCTCCAAAACCGCCGCCGGCATGATCTTCCAGTTTGTCATACAACTGTACGGCCGCCTCGTATGGATTCCTGGAAGCGTTGATCAGGTCTTCTTTAATTTTATTTAGATTATACTCAACGCGTTCTTTATCGACCACCGTAATCGGTGAGTTATTCAGTACATTGATAGCCAGCAGACCGGATGCCCCCTTTTCTTTAACCCTCAACGTCAAATCGATTTTTTTTCCGAAGCGTTCGGAAAGGGCAAAGGAGTTGGTTTTATGCATTTCAATCAACTTCAGAATCGACGAAGTTAGATCGATGTTGTCCAGACCGTACTTGGTCAGCAGATCCGATTGATTGTGCTGGATAGCGTAATCAATGTCCTTGTATATCTGCTTATCCTCCGTATCCGGCGCCTGGTTTTTAATCTTCTGAAAAAGGGCCTGCCGTAATACGGCCCAGCGATTATTGGCTTTGTTGGCGTTGTTGATCAATTCGCCAATGGACCAGAACACCGCCTCGGCCAGAAGCTCCCGGTCGCCGATATCCGCTTCCGATTGCGCGGCCGGATTGCTGAATAAGGCGTAAATGGTATTCCGCAGCCGATTTTCCACGGCCGGAATATAGTCTTTGCCTATGTGCAGGACCTGGTCACCTGACTCAAGATCCTGAGGGCGGATGAAATCGTAGGCATCCATGCGGCTCCATAAGGACGCAGAAAAACCTTCCCTGATACAACCTTTTTTTTTCTGTGGTGGCAGGATTCCAATCGACCGGAGCGGTCGAATACTCGCACTTTCTTAACCGAGAGATCACACACATATGAGCAATTTGACCGATCGCCGTACAGCCATGCTGGTTCTACTGATCCTGTTTCTGGATCTGGTGGGCTTTACCCTGATTTTCCCGTTGGTACCGGAAATGCTGGATTTTTACATGACCGGCGCCCGGGCGCCCGGCTCGATAGATGCCTGGCTGTTACCGCTCAGTCAGGCCGCACGGGATCTGTTACCGGCGGACCGACAGGACGATACGACCATGATCATTCTGCTGGGTGGGATTTTGGCCTCGCTCTATTCGGTTCTACAGTTTGCAACTTCTCCCTACTGGGGCAAGCTGTCCGACCGGATTGGACGCCGACCGGTGTTGTTGATTACCAGCCTCGGACTGGCTGTTTCGTATGCGCTCTGGTTTTTATCCTCCAGCTTTACGCTATTTATTATTTCGCGAGTGGTCGGCGGATTGATGTCGGGCAATATGAGTGTGGCGTCGGCCGCAATGGCCGATACAACTACACCGGAAGGGCGGACCCGGGCTATGGGGATGGTGGGCGCCGCATTTGGGTTGGGTTTTGTCATTGGGCCGGTAATCGGTGGGTTGACTTCGCTGATTGATTTAAGCGCGGGCCGGGCGCACAGTCTGTTGCATCCTTTTTCTCTTGCGGCTCTAACCGCCTTCGGATTGGCATTGTTGAGTGCCGGCTGTAATATTCTCTGGTTGCGCGAAACTTTGACCGCTGAACGGGGTCATCAACATCAGTGGACCACCAATCCGCTGGGAACCGTGCGACGCAATTTACGCGATCCGGATTTTATCCGGGTAGTGGTCATCAACCTGGCGTATGTGGTAACATTTTCCGCCTGGGAGTTTACCTTTTCATTCTTCTATAAAATCGATTTTGGACTGGCGCCCGAATACATCGGATTGGTTTTTCTGTACGTCGGAGTAGTGCTTGTACTGGGTCAGGGCGGTTTGGTGCGGGTATTAACGCGTAAGATGTGCAGTCGCAGCATAGCGTTGATCGGTTTGCTTGTGATGCCGTTGCCGCTCTATCTGTTTGCCTATACGGCGCCGTCGGTATCACTGTCATTGCTGGCTTTATTTCCGGTGGCGATTGGCGCATCCCTGGTAAATCCGGCGCTCACCGGTCTGGCCAGTTTGAGCGCTCCTCCCGATCGACAGGGATTAGCTCTGGGGGTCATGCGATCGGCCGGGTCCCTGGGACGGGCCGTAGGCCCGCTGTTGGGTGCTTATCTATACTGGATGCTGGGCATCGCTTCGGCATATTTAATACTGGCTGGTATCCTGCTGGCTTTATTTCTTTTTTCTTTTACACTTTCCGGGCGGGCGGAATCGGCCCCCGTGACGCAGGGATCAGCTTCATGAAAATTAGCAATGCGAATCGCGCTCTCCAGAACGGGACGGATCTGTCGAAGTTCCGACATATTGCCAATCGTACATTGCTGATAATGACCATGGGTCTGCTTCCGGTTGTTCTGATGCAGTGTAATCGGGAATCGTCTGAGATTCGGCAGCAGGATCTGGCCTATTACGTCTATACCTTGAGCTCGGACGCATTTCAGGGTCGAGAATCGGGTTCGGCGGACTCACGCCGGGCCGCTGCTTTTTTTGCCTCTCGCTACGTTCGAGCCGGCCTTTTTCCGGCTTTCGGTGATTCTTTTTTGATGGATTTCACTTTCGAAGCCGGAATCAAACAGGGGGCGGGCAATCGACTGATCTGGTTAGAATCTGTCGGAACTTCGACAGAGCCCCAATCGCCACCTGATTCCGAGTCAGATACCAGGGATGCCGAGCCGGAAACCGGGAAAAATCCCCCTCAGAGTGAGGATGAGCCGGATTCGACCGAGACGCGGAGTTCCGACAATCCGGAAGGGCGAATCATTGCCGATCAGGTTGTGCCGTTGCCCCTGGCAAGGCCCCGGGCGGTCACGGCGGAGGTGGTGTACCTGGGATTCTGCATTGAAGCACCGGAACAGGGCCATAACGATTACGCCGGTGTGGATGTGAGCGGCAAAATCATCGCGTGTCTGCGGCATGGACCCGGAGGCGATCATAATGCGAAGTTCCGACAGAAGATCTCCTTTTTTCATAAGTATAAGACTGCCACGCAGCATAACGTCGCAGGAGTGCTTTTTATCGGACGTCCCGAATATCCGGCGCCTTCGGTGCGCGATTTTCGAGCCTCATTCCAGGATGGTCCGCCCGCTTTGTTCGTGCAACCCGAGCAATTGGCCGATCGCTTTCCCGATATAAAAACCGAGTATGCCCGCTTGCTGGCCGGGGACCGCTTCCGACGACATGGCGAAACCCTGGGGCGGGCAACGATTCAAACCGATTTCAGTGTGCAACAACACCTGGGGCGCAATGCGGGGGCTTATCTACGGTCGCCCAAACCCGATCAGGAAATCATTATTGTGGGCGCTCATCTGGATCACCTCGGCATGGGCACATTTTCCAGCATGGAAGGTGAAGGTGCCATCCACAACGGAGCGGATGATAACGCCTCGGGCAGCGCGGTGGTGCTCGAACTGGCGCTGGCCTTGAGTGCGATTGAACGGGGGGAATCGATTTCAAACTTGAAGCGTTTGCCGGAGAATGTGAATGTACTCTTCTTGAATTTCGATGCGGAAGAAAGGGGATTGATTGGGGCCGCCCGTTTTGCGGATTCGGACTTTTTTCCGGACTCGAAACGGGTGCGCTTGATGATCAACCTGGATATGGTCGGACGCCTGCGGCCGGATAAGGGACTGACCATACAGGGCTATCAGACCGCAGACGAACGTCTGGAAAAGTTATTTCGCGAGAGTTATGCAGCGGCTTCTTTTCCGGAGGATACGCAGCTGAACCTGATGAAAGGCGGCGCCGGTCCCAGCGATCATTCCATATTCTATCAACGTAATATTCCCGTGGCCTTTATGTATACCGGCGCACACAAACAGTACCACACATCGGAAGACGATTATAATACCATCAATTTAGCGGGATTGTATCACATTGCGCGCATGACCGCGAATCTTATCGAGCAGGTGGCCATGCTGGAACAGCCGTTGCAATTTCGCCGCGCGCCCGCCGAGCCGGATCGCAGCGCGTTTGAATTTGATGTGCGCCTGGGTATTATTCCCGGAAGTTATGAGCAGGGCGGGGATGGATTGCCCGTCGGCGGAGTACGCGAAGAAGCGCCCGTGGCCGCTACCGGTTTGCGGGAAGGCGATGTGATCATTCAACTGGGCGATCAAAAGATCGGGGATATAAACGACCTTATGAATTTTCTAAGCGACGCGACCGTTCGCAAAGAATATCGCATTGTGTTTCGACGCGGATCGGAAATTATCGAAGCGCGTACAAAACTGATGTCGGGAGATTGACGCAATGCCCGATCATCGTCCATTGAGTATCGCGCCGATGATGGATTGGACGGATCGGCATTTTCGGTACTGCTTTCGCGGAATCAGTCGTCGGGTCTGGTTATATACCGAAATGATCACGACCGGCGCCATCCTGCATGGTGATCGTGAGCGTATCCTGGCTTTCGATCCCCTGGAAAAACCGCTGAGCCTGCAACTGGGCGGGGACGATGCGCAGGCCCTGGCGCAATGTGCCGCCATCGGAGCCGAATATGGCTATGATGAAATCAATTTAAATGTGGGTTGTCCCAGTGATCGCGTGCAACATGGTAACTTTGGCGCCTGCCTGATGGCGACGCCGGAACGGGTCGCCGATATGATAGCGGCCATGCAAGCTCAATCGTCGGTGGATGTGACCGTTAAATGTCGCATCGGAATTGAAGGGCGAGCGGAGTACGATCATCTGGCCGAGTTTGTGAATACGGTTTCGCAGGCCGGATGTGGGCGCTTCACGGTGCATGCGCGTATTGCTATCTTATCCGGATTGAGCACGAAAGCGAATCGATCGGTACCGCCTTTGCGTTACGCGGACGTGCACCGACTGAAAAAAGATTTCCCTGAATTGCGTATTGAAATCAACGGCGGCATTCGCACGCTGGATGCGGCCCGGGAGCAATTGCAATATGTAGATGGCGCGATGATCGGTCGGGCCGCGTACGAAGATTCGTTTTGTTTTGCGGCCGCCGACGGATCTTTTTATGGGGATCGTGCCGAAATGCCGACCCGTCGCCAGGTGATCGAACATTGCCAGCGGTATCTATTGGAAGAAGTGCGCCGGGGAACCAGGCCGCATGCGATTACAAGGCATCTAATGGGCCTGTTTCATCAAGTGCCTGGGGCACGTACCTGGCGGCGAACATTGAGTTCGGTGCCCCGGCGTTCCAATGTTGACGATTTGTTTGCGGATGCTATGGCGCAAATTCCGGCTGACATTCTGGATGCCGGTATCGATGCGCCGTTAGTGTGCTGAGAGGGTTTGCCATGGACAGGCACACACACTGTGCAAGAGAGGGAGTGGGTTGCGCTCCCTCTCCGGCGATTCTCAGGTGTAGGAGATCTGGCCGTGGAATCGGCAGCGGCTGGCCAGCTTGATTTTGGGTGCGGCCACATCGCCGTTCAGGGTGGCGGTTTCCTCGATCTGTATCAATTGGGAAGCGGTAACATTGCCGTTTAAAGTGCCCACAATCTGCACTACGCCACCGTTAATATCCGCGGTAACTTCGCTGTTTACGCCGATGACTACGGTCTTATCACGCGCTTCAATCCGGTTGGCGCTGATGTGACCACTGATGATCAGGTCCTCATCGGTTTCAATGTCTCCGTTGTTGATGATAATGGAGCCGCCAATTTTTGTCTGTTTCTTCATATTATGACCTTCATTCCTCTGAGCGTGGATATAGGGTAGGCCGATGGAACCGGCCGCTCCGCAAATATTCACTGAATGGATTTTTTTGGAAAGCCTTTTCATGAAATTTTTGACCGGATGGCGCTTAACGGGCTGGTTATGTCGCCCCGAAGAATCCAAAATCGGGAATAAAGCCATCAGAAAAATTTTTCGTTTGCCCGAATTCGTGCGAAAGCTATCCTTTATTTTCAAATAGTAGCTTAAATGGTCGGGCCCATACTTCTTTTAATCCGAACCAAACGCGCAAACCGCTCGCAAGTGACTGAAAAGATCCCAGAACATAAAATCAGGTTTCGTCCGGCTTATCCGTATCTGGCGGCGGCGATGCTGATGTTAGTCTTGACATCACATTGTGTGCGGAACGCGCCCAATCTGGAGGAGAACCGGCCGGCGGTTCTATCTTTACAGGAAAACAATAATAGTTATCGCCTCGGGGAACGTATACGGTATCTAAAGGATACATCCGGCCTGACGGACCGACAGATTCTGGAACTGCCTGACGATCGGTTCATCCGCAGTACTTCCATTCGTCCCAATTTCGGATTTTCGCACGATCCCTACTGGTTGCGGGTAACGATCGATCGAGGTGCCGAGGCCGGAATCACCTGGTATCTGGAATTACGCTACGCTTCGATGGATAATATAGAAGTGTTTTTATATCGCGGTTCTCAGCGATTGAGCGCCGAACAAGGCGGCGATCAATTTAAATTTTCCAGGCGTTTTCTTAATCACCGTTTTGTTCATTTTTTGCTGCAGTTCCCGTACGAAGGCAGGTATACAATGTTGATAAGAGTGTCCGGGCAGGACACGCTGGAATTGCCGTTGTATTTGTTAAGTGCTCGAGCGCTGACCAGATCCACATACGAAACCAATCTGTTGCAGGGAATATACTACGGGATTCTGATAGTAATGGCCCTGTACAATTTCTTTTTGTTCGTATTCCTGCGCGATCAGAGTTACATCTATTATGTGATTTATATCTGCGCATTGATCATGTATCAACTGGCGGATCACGGTTTCGGTTATCAGTATCTCTGGCCCGATAGTCCTTATTTTCAGGCCCGGGCGGTTACTTTGACCGCGTCACTTACCGCCGTCGCGGTAGTAGCCTTCAGTCTCAGTTATCTGCGAGTGCGTCGGTATTCCAGGTTGCTGCTGCGCGGGTTTCAGGCCATTGTTGTCGGTTATGTTTTATTGGCCATTTTGAGTTTTATCGTGGAACCCATTACGGCTCTGCAAATTCTAACGGCGGTTTTTATTATAGTGCCGATTTACGCCATATTTGCCGGCGCGTACATATATTATCGTGGCTATCGGCCGGCGCTCTATTATTTGATCGCCTGGAGCGGCTTAACCGCCAGCGCCACCTATTACGTGTTGAGTACCGTAGGCGCCATACCCGGCAACAGTCTCACGGCGCATGCCGTATACTTTGGAACCACTCTGGAAGTTGTTTTGCTTTCCATCGGGTTGGCTTCACGTATTAATCTTTTAAAGTCGGAGCGCGATTTGATCGAACTGCGTCGCAAAGAAGCCGTGCAGCGTAACCAGGTCATAGAAAACGATTTGAACCAGGCGCGATTGATTCAACACAATTTGATGCCGCGTAAGCTGCCCGATCGTTCCGATTTGATCATAGCGCGGCGTTACATTCCCATGGACAAAGTCGGCGGTGATCTATACGGTTTTATAGATTTTAACAACGGAGACCTGGGAATTTTCATCGCGGACGTTTCCGGTCATGGCATATCGGCCGCCATGATTTCTCTGATGACCAAACATCAAATGGACTCGTGGGCGCATGTAATTGATTCGCCGGCGGAAACAATCGCCATTTTAAACGATAACATTCTAACGCGTACCGGCGGAAACTTTGTAACGATTTTTTATGCCATCATAAAACCGGATCGCATTATATACGCCAACGCCGGCCATCCTTATCCATTATTGATTAAAAAAGATTCGGATATAGTGGATGAGTTGAAAGGACGCGGACGCTTGCTGGGAATATACCGGGATATTCGCTGTCATGAGTATGAAGTGGCATTCGATCCGGGCGATCGATTGGTATTGTACACCGACGGAGTCGTGGAAATCGGCGTGGAGACGGAAGTCAGTGATGAACAGTTGCACCGGCTTTTACTGGAAAATCGCCGCCTGAACGCCGAGCAGATGATGGTGCAAATGATGAAGTCGCTGGCGACCATGAATCAATCACGTCCGTTTGTGGACGACGTCACTCTGGTTTGTGTGGATAGAGCAAAGTCCGGCGACGATGTGCGGAACTGACAGGCGGGACAAAACACAGGTGATTCTCGATGCCGTGCATTAACTAAGAATCACCTGCGATGTTTAAAGAATTACCAATTGCGTTTATTGGCAAAGATTTCTTTCGTCGCTTTGTTAAACGACATACGCGGTTTGCGTGATTCCGGACGAGCCTTAAAAGTGGTCGGTTCTCCCGTGAAAGGATTGATCCCTTTGCGAGCCTTGCGCGCTTCCACTTTTTTGGCGGTCAGCGAACCCAGCGCGGGAATGGTCACTCTTTCGCCGGCGGTTGCCTTGCGGGCCGCTTGCTCCAGTACCGATTCCAGTGCTTTTTTTAAATCCGTCTTTTTAATTCGAACATCACCCTGCCTGGTGACTTCGGCTATCTCACTGATTCCTGCGAGTAATTCATCAACAATAGAGAAACGTGCCGATGTTGATTTTCGGGCAGCTGTCTTTTTCGTTGCCTTTTTTTTTGCTTTCTTTTTAGCCATTGCACACTCCTGACCTGGGTGTAAGAAAACGAGTACCGATAGCCTTGCAAGGATAATTTTTTATAGCTCCATCGGGAGTCGGGGCTGATCATCAGTCGGTTGCATCTGGTTACTGAATCGGAAGCTTTTCCAGGTCAATACTGAATATGATCCAACGAATTCAGCCGTACGTGAAGCTGTCCAGGAAATTATCCGTCGGGACGCAATCCAATTTACTTTCATAAGAATACACGGTCGACATAGGCGGTAACGCAAGGAATGCGCACGACGAAGTATGGCTGCGGATTCGTCCGGTACGATAATCAATTTCCGGTCAATTCGTACGGCTGCGCCCCGGAAGTTCCCGGAACTCCTTTTTCCCTCAGGATTTGCATGGCGCTGAGTTGTTTCTGATCCGACAGAAAACAGCCCAGGAATACGTTCTCTTTCCCATCCGCGGCTTGAACCGGAACGCGAAAAGCCGGATAATGACGCTCACCGGATTCGCGGACACCGGTACATGGGTAAGGCTTCATTTGAACCAGCTCTGGAATTTGATTGAGCTTGATGGTCAACCGCTCGGCTTCATCGGAGTTGAACGTGCCGATCTTTATCAGAAAACGACCTTCCTCCAGCGTTGCAGAAGATTGGTTGCTGAAGCTGGCGCCGCCTTCATTGCGGTTGCCCGCATCGGGATTGTAACGCGGATTTTGATCGTCCGGGTTGACCAACACACTACGATCTTCCGCGACCATCCGCTGGATTTTCATGCCACCCAGCAGGCCGAGTGTGAACGCGAACACAATCAGTGAAATGATTACCACGTAACTGCGATTGATCCGACGAATTCCCTCGCTCTCCGGACGAGGCGGTAGACCCGCATCCGCCGGAATGTTCTGTGTTGCCGTGTACCTTTTGATTCGCGGTGAAAAATCCAGATTTTGCATGAGTCATCCGTTGTTTCTTTATGATTAAATTATCGGTCTACACGCGCTAAAGGACCGAAAAAATATATAGTACGTATGCAATGGGTGGCTTTCAGCCGGCTGGCCTGCTTCCGGAAGATTCAATCGTTCCGTTGGCGAATATTCTTAACGCGATTTGCGTTCGCGGGGATATTGCTGTGTCCCGGTGTCGAGTTGCCCGGGCAGATCGAAACTCAGGGAGACGCCGCGCTCTCACTGCACTACTCTCTACAGGCGACCAGTCTGAATGCGGATCGGCAACAGGAGTTGGCCGACTTTCTGCTTGAGCACGGCAATGCGGGATTCTATTTTCTGGTGCATGGTTATGCCTGCGACACCGGGGGTTATCATCCTTCCTATCGCATTGCGGACGTACGCGCTCGTAACCTGCGCGATGCTTTGCTGGCGCAGAATGTACGCGCCGATCACGTACTGGCAGTGGAAGGTATTGTGCTGGTGGGCGAGCCGCGCCGCGATCATCGTCGTTCGGAGCTGGTGGTGTTTCAAGATCGTCGGCGCTTTGAAGAGGCGGCCCGACAATCGCGTCGAGCAGCCGATCGTTTGAATCGACGGGCCCGTCAGGTGTTGCTGGGTGGAGGTGATGCGAACGGTATCGGAGCCGACGGCGGCAATACGAATGCGGAAGCGGCCAACGCATCGCCATCCGAATCGCCCTTTCCCTGGCTGCTGATCATCGGTATCCTGTTCGTTTTGATTTTGCCGGCGGCATTCATCTGGCTGTATCGCAAACGCGATCGAATGGGTACTCACCGGCTGCTACCATCAGAAGCGGAAGAGTTGGCCGGTATCACCGGCAGTGCCCTGCCGATCGGAATCAGGTCCGAAGGGCGCACCGCTGACGTGACCGCGGCACAGGCGAATACGGAACCGATGAATGTAAAAGAAAGGGCGCCGCATAAAACCGGCGGTTCCGGTAGAAAGATTCGAATGACACATGCGCGTGCCGAACAAGCGCGGGAGTCCCGACGTAGCGATTATCATAACCCGGCTAAAATCTATGATTTTGTGGACCGGGCTCGGAGAGGAACAATGGCCAAGAAAAAGAAATCTCGATTCTCTATTCGGGGCGCGCTGGACAAACCGTATGAATCCCGCAGCTTGAATGAACTACGGGAATGTCCGGTGGATGCGCTGGAAGGATTGACCGCTCGACATGCGCGTCTGCTGGAAGAAGCTTTTGGAATTAAGACCATCGAAGATCTGGCATACCTGAAGTACGTGGAAATCGCGAAAGCGATTGTGGTTTTATCGGAATACGAGAAATGATTTTCCAGGTGACAGTCTACCGTCCTTTGCTTTTTCTTTCTTACAACCCGCGCGGTTTTAAGAAGGGTGCCGAGAAGGATGAGTGCTACGGATATAGAGCGGCGCACACTCGATGAGCTGCTGGATGAGTTGGAATCCGTGCGGGTGGGGCCGAACTGGAACCTGCCCGTGGATTATGTACTCAGTCTGACTGAAACTTCCCGCGAAGACTACTTTCGCACGTTATATCAGATGGAAATGGACGATAACGCGCGTCCCGATTTCGCTGATGAATTTAATCCTGAAAATACGGAAACTCTGGTGCGTTTTCTACGCGGTTGCGGGTATACGTCGGCCGAATCGCGTTTGCACCGGGCCGGTTATTTTTTCACCACCGATCAATTGCTGCACTGGCTGGAATTTTTTCAATCGGTCACATTGAGTCGCATGCAAAACCATCCCATCGACCGCGAGCAACTGGAAATCGCTCTGGCCGGTTGCCGGCATTTTGAAGACGGTGCCCAGTTTTACTGTGAATGCGTTTTTGAGCGCGATGAGTTCATTCACTTTGCCGCCGATCTGTATCTACAGCGTTATCAGATTGCGCGGCACCATCTGAGTCTGGAGATCCTGGAGGGGTTTCTGCTGGAGCGTATCCGGCTGGGGTGGCTGCGCTGGGAAGATCTGTGTCGAATCTACAGTGAACATCTGCGGGCGCGGGCCCGAGAATGGGGACTACCCGGTGTGGACGAGGAGGAGGCCGAATCCTGGTTGCACGGCGCCATTACGCCGGAAGTGGCCCGGGCGTTGCGCACGCTTGAATTGCCCGCCCATCGCATGCCGGAACCCGCAAAGTTAAAAAAGCAATACCGGGCTCTCTTAAAAAAATATCATCCGGATGTAAACCCGGAAGGCGCCGAGCGCACCCGGCAGCTCATTGTCGCTTTCAGCATAATTGCCGGCAAACGCGCTCAGGCCCGGGAGCATCCCGCCTGAGAGCATCCGGCGCGTATTCCGGGGATGGAGAGCGGCAAACCATCTATTGAAACCGCGAAGTTCCGACAGATTTTCCTGCTGGACCGGTCTGAAATTAGCTACCGGAATGGAATCGGGGGCGTCTAACGACAAAGCAGGCCCATCGGGCGTATGACCCCGCTGAATCGCGTATCATCTGGAAGGAAATCGGAAATGTACATGCATGCAAATTGGAAGTCGAAAATCACAATCGGCATATTAAGCATCCTGCTGGCCTTGCCGGTCGGATTGAATGCCGAAGATGACAGCCAGTGGTTGAGCGATCTGAATACGGCACGCTCCCGGGCCGCCCGCGAAGGACAGCCCATTCTGCTGGATATCGTCGCTCCCTGGTGCGGTTACTGTCGACGGATGCAACAGGAAGTCTATCCGACCACAACGGTACAAAAAGTTTCGCGTCATTATGTAAAAGTGCGCATCAACGGTGAAGAACATCCCGATTTAATGCGCCAGTACGGCGTTACCGGCTTTCCGACTATTGTGGTAATGGATCCACGCGGGGGGCCGGTCGCTACTTACGCCGGTTATATGGACAGTGATGCTCTGGCGCGACGTCTGCGAGATGCCTACGAACGGAGCCAGGCCGGTCCCGAATTTGAAAGCGCCCTGCGAAATGATCCCGGCAGCCTGCACTGGAATTTTGAGGCCGGCATGTACTATCACAAGAGCGGTGATTTTGAAAGTGCCCGCCGTTACTTTCTCCGCGCGCACGAATCCACTTCCGACGGAGCGGTACGTCTGCGCCGGGAAGCGTTGTTCAATGCGGCCGTGGCCAGTATGGATTTAACCGATTACCCCGCCGCCATTCGATACTGGGGTCGCTATATTTCTACTTATCCCGATCCGGCCGAGCAGTATTCGTACGCCCGTTATTTTCGCGGACTGGCGCTGGTTGAATCGGGGCAGTCCCAACAGGCCCGGGCGGATTTATATTTTGCCAGTACACACCTGCGCGATCCTCAGGATCGGAATGCCGCCCAACAAATGCTGGACCAACTCGCCCGTGATTAATGTGGGCAGCGTTACTCCGCGCATCTGATCGTATTTTCGCCGAATTTAACGTTCGCGTCCCGCGCGCTTTCACTTCTTTCCGATAGCCATTTCTTTGTTTTTCTTTTGCTGTACCGGCCTTTTTTCGGATACTGGTCGGATTCAGGAGCATACTTACCCGGGTCATAACGCACCCGAAAGGTGTTCCATTCTGTGAGGGCCGTTATGAGCGCGGAACTATTTGATAGCATTGAAGACGCCATAGAGGACATTCGCAATGGTAAACTGGTCATTGTGGTGGATGATGAAGATCGCGAAAATGAAGGCGATTTTATCACTGCGGCTCGCAACGTAACTCCCGATATTATCAACTTCATGGCCACTCATGGGCGCGGATTGATTTGCGCTCCCATCACCGATGAACGCTGTCTGGAGCTGGACCTGGAATTGATGGTCCGTAACAACAAGAACACGGCTGTTTACGAAACACCCTTTACCGTGTCGGTCGATTTAATCGGCCAGGGTTGTACTACCGGTATCTCCGCATCCGATCGATCCAAAACCATCCAGGCTCTGATCAATCCCGATACGAAACCCGAAGACCTGGCGCGCCCGGGACATATTTTTCCACTGCGGGCGCGAGTGGGTGGCGTATTGCGTCGCGCGGGTCACACGGAAGCCACTATTGATCTGGCCCGGCTGGCGGGTTTTGAGCCGGCCGGAGTGCTGGTTGAAATAATGAATGAAGACGGCACCATGGCGCGTCTGCCGGATCTGATAGAAATCAAAAAGAAATTTAACTTACGTTTAATATCTATTAAGGATTTAATTGAGTATCGCTTACGGTACGATTCTCTGATCCAACGTGTTTCGCGCGTGAACATGCCCACCGAAGACGGCAATTTTGATTTGTTCGCTTATCGTCAGACGACGACCGGTGACATTCATATTGCGCTGGTAAAAGGAGAATGGGCCGAAGGCGATCCGGTTTTGGTGCGGGTGCATTCTTCGTGCGTTACCGGCGACATATTCGGTTCCTGTCGCTGTGATTGCGGTAAGCAATTGCATGCCGCCATGCGCATGATTGAAAAAGCCGGCCGCGGTGTCGTGTTGTATATGAATCAGGAGGGGCGCGGAATCGGACTGCTCAATAAACTGAAAGCATATGAGTTGCAGGAGCAGGGCCTGGATACGGTGGAAGCCAACATCAAGCTGGGCTTTAAAATGGATGAACGCGATTACGGCGTCGGTGCCCAGATTT
>JAGRMX010000189.1 GCA_020441025.1 Leptospiraceae bacterium | reverse complement strand
CCTATCAATATTCGGACTGAACGGTAAATGATACAGGTGTATCCAATTCGCCATACTTACAATATGTAAGGTCATTCGAATGTTTCTTTCGTCCTTGTAAGCGCAGGATTGCGGAAAAATCTGGCCGATTATGTGTGGTATCGTCGGTTATATCGGTCCCAAGTCCGTAGATTCGGTCCTGCTGGTCGGATTAACCCGTCTGGAATATCGCGGTTATGATTCCGCCGGCATAGCGGTGCTGGATTCGGGTGAGTTGCAAGTCCGCAAGGAAAAGGGCAAAATCAAGGACCTGGAAAGGTTGCTGCAGGCCCATCCCGTTGAAGGCAACATCGGTATCGGCCACACGCGCTGGGCCACCCACGGCGAGCCCAATCGTAAAAACGCGCATCCCCACGTCGATACCCATAAACGCATAGCCGTGGCGCATAACGGCATCATTGAAAATCACTTTGAATTGAAGCAAGAGCTGGTTCGGGAAGGGCATGTCTTTCATAGCGACACGGATACGGAAGTAATTCCGCATCTGGTGGAAGAAGAGCTTAAGAAAGGCATGGAGATTGAGGCCGCGCTGTTTAACACCATACAGCGTTTGCGTGGTCGTTACGCGTTCGTCTTGCTTTATGAAAAAGACCCCTCGCGGATTTTCTTCGCCCGGGACGGATCGCCCCTGGTGTATGGACATGGCAAGGGCGAAAGCTTTCTGGCCAGTGATGTCCCGGCTATCGTGCCCGCCGCGCTTGAGCATTACGTCATCGAGAATCAGCAGTGGGGTTGGGTAACACGTGACGAACTGCATTTACTGGATTACGGCAAGCAATCGGTCGGCTTCGAATTAAAAAAAATCGAGATGAATGTACAGGACCTGGATAAAGGCGGGTTCGATCATTTCATGCTCAAAGAGATTTTTGAGCAGAGCGGGGTGATGCGGGGCATTATCAATGAACGGATTGCCGAAGGCGGTAAAGTAGTTTTTGGAGAAAAGAACAACTCCAATGAGTTTTTAAGTCGCCTGAGCCGCATTATTATTACCAGTGCCGGAACTTCCTGGCATGCCGGTCTGGTGGGCAAGGCTTATCTGGAGCGTTTCGCTAAAATATCGACGGAAGTCGATCTTTCTTCCGAGTTCAGGTATCGAAATCCGGTGGCGGAAGGCGACACCAAAGTGCTGGCCATTTCTCAGAGTGGCGAAACCGCCGATACGATAGCCAGTATCTACGAAGCTAAAGCCAAATTTATTCGCGTATTATCTTTTGTGAACAATACATCTTCAACCATCGCCAGAGAATCGAATTCTTTTATCGATCTAAAAGCCGGTCCGGAGATTGGAGTCGCTTCCACTAAAGCTTATACCGCCCAATTAATGAACTTGCTATTATATGCTCTGTTCCTGGCGGGTGTGAAGTGGATTCTGGACAAAGATGAACGTATGCGCATCTTTGATGAGATCCGCCGGATACCGGATCAAATCGATCAAATACTTTCCCGCGCGGATGTCATTCGTCAATGGGCCGCCGATTTTCGTGAAACCAAGGATTTTGTTTTTCTGGGACGTTCCTTCAATTATCCCACCGCATTGGAAGGCGCACTGAAGCTGAAGGAAGTGTCGTATATACATGCCAGCGGTTATGCAGGCGGCGAATTCAAGCACGGACCCATAGCTCTGATCACGGACGAAGTGCCGGTCGTGTGCATCACACCGCAAGGTGAAATTTATGAGAAAATGATTTCCAACATTGAGGAAGTCCGCGCGCGCAAAGGTAAAATCATCTCCATTCATACCGAAGGCGATGAAAAAGTTCCCGGTATGTCCGATTACAGTTTTGGAATTCCACAGTGTTCCGAATTGATTTCGCCCATTCTTGCGGTCATCCCTCTGCAATTGCTGGCTTATTATGTAGCCGTCGAGCGCGGTTGCGAGCCCGATCAACCCCGCAATCTGGCCAAATCGGTTACGGTGGAATAACTTTACAGCAATCCAGGTTTGCGCCAACCTGTGCGCATGCGTCAGTATTTGTTCCTTCTGGATGAGGATACGCCGGCCTGGCGACCTCTGTCCCGGTTTCGTTCTCCGTTTAGCTTTCGTAATGGCATCTATTCCCCCATAGAACGATTACGCAGCCGGCATCCGGAAGCGACTCCGGTGTACTTTCATCCGGACGAACAACACGAAAACTTAATCAGCGAGCTGGAAGGTTTTCAGGCCTACAGGCAAAATCTGATAAACCACCCGGATTGGTTGCAACCGACACAGATTGTAACGCTGCTCGGTGAGGGTGAAAGCGGTCGTGCGAAAGTCAAAGAACTGTCGGAGAGCGCGTTCGTCGCCCTTCAGTTTTCCAACGACCCCGACCTGTTCTCTCTATTAAATTCCATCGGCTCGCAATTGCTCGCGGATCTGACGCTATGGAAAGCCGAGAACCGGAATTGTGATAAGGAGCGACTCCGGCATGTGCATCTTATCGGAAATCCAGATGATGTGTACATTCATTCCACTGCGGAAATATTGCCGGGAGTCGTGCTGGATGCGCGCAATGGTCCCATCATTATCGATGCGCGTGCTTCGGTGAGTCCGTTTACTTATATCGAAGGACCGTCGTATGCCGGACCGGATGCGCGCCTGGATAACCTGCGGCTTACCGGCGGCAGCATACTGGGTCACGCGGTCCGGGCCGGCGGAGAAATTGAAAACTCCATCTTTCAGGATTACTCGAACAAACATCATGAAGGCTTCGTAGGTCATAGTCTGATTGGCGCATGGGTAAATCTCGGAGCTTTGACTACAACTTCCGACTTAAAGAACAATTATGGTTCGGTGCGCATTCGAGTTCCGGCGGAGTTTCTTTTTTCCGGCGACCCCGCAGGTGATTCGGCCGGGTATGCCGAAGGTTCGATTGACAGCAAAGATATGCTGACCATTGATACCGGTACCATTAAGTTCGGTTCCATCATCGGGGATTGTGTGAAGACGGCCATTGGCACAATGCTGAATACCGGCAGCGTATTGGACGCGGGCAGTAACATTTTTGGTGGGCGACCTGATGCGTACCAGCGCGGGATGAGCTGGGGACTGCATGGCAATCGATACGACCCGGAACGTTTTTACAGGGATTGCCGGAAGATTTTTACGCGCCGGGGCAAAACAGCGCACGAGGCGTTACTGAAGCTGGCGACCCGATTGGCGGGTTGGCCGCTTTGATGGGCCGGATGAAACAGGTATATAATGACCAGACCCTTAATCCATAAGCCCGCATTTCCACTCTTGATAGTTGAGGATCAGATTGAGAACCAGGTATTGCTTCGAGAGCTTTGTGCCGAACTCGAATTGCCCTGTGAGATCGCCTCTAATGGAAAAGAAGCGCTGGAGAAAGTGCAGAATCAATCGTACTCCGTGTATGTGGTCGATCTTTTGATGCCGGTTATGGGTGGACGTGAGTTTATTGCCGAATTGAAAAAGATCCATCCTCAATCGGTAGTGCTGGTGCAAACGGCACTGGATCAGCCTGAAACCATCATTGAAGTAATGAAGCTCGGTGTGTTCGATTATTTAATTAAGCCCATCGATCATGACGTTTTTTATGCTCTATTGCAGAAAACGCTGGAGTACTATTATCTACGTGAATCGGAACGAATGTTGAGCGAGAGTGCCGGTTTAAAGCTGCGCAGTCAACTGGAATGGTTAAACTATAAAGAAGCTCGTCGTAAGAGCGCCGATGACTCCATGGAAGTGCAATCCATCCAGAACCTGCGCACCAGTCTGAGCCAGGGTGCGGGCATCGGCACCATGGTTACGTTGATTTCCATGATCGCCGATAGTTCCTCGCGGCAAAACGGTTCGTACTCGGTTCCGGCCGAATTATTTGAAACACTTTGTGAGAATAACGACTATATTCGCACGATGCTGGACGGATTGCATCGCGTTTCGGAAATTATGCAGGGCAAGACGCATCAGGAACGAATGGATGTGGCGGCATTGATGCAAATTGTAACCGAAGTGATTCAATTAGTTCAGCCTTATTATAATCGCAAAGAAATCGCCGTACATTTCACACCTTATGATCGGACCTGTGAGTTAAATGTGGATCGGGATGCGCTGCGTGAATGCTTGATAGAACTGGCGGTCAACGCTTATAAGTATACCATACAGGGCGGTCGCGTGGATATTTTTTGTTATCGTCGGGAAGGTTATTTCTGTCTGTCCATCAAAAACGATGTCGGCGCTCCCGAAAAGGGCGTGCCGGCAGAATACGAGAAGCTGGTTCTGGAGCCTTTCTTTCGATTGCATCCGCCCGATGAATCCATAGCGGGCCTGGAACAGTTCGGTCTGGGGCTGGGATTGACCGTTGTGGAACACACTGCTCGCAAACACGGCGGATTGTTTTTTATTCACAATATGGAAGACTATACCCTGGCCAGCGCTCGCTCGGTGGTTGTGTCCGAAATTCTACTGCCGCTGGTAGTTTAGTACTCATCTAAAAACTATGACTGCCTGGTTCGATGCGAGAACACAAAAGTAAAGCCGGACTTTGCGTGTAGAGGCCGTTGGTTCAGTCCTTCTGAATTACCACCTGATTGCGACCGGTATTCTTGGCTGCATACAATAGTTCGTCCGCTCTTTTATAAAAGCTATCGACGGTGTCGTCCGGCCGAGCCATAGCCACTCCCATGGAGAGCGTGATGTGCTCAATTTGCTCGCCCTGCATCTTTATGGGATGCGCGCCGATGATGCGGCGAATCGTTTCGGCCGTATAATAACTGTCATCACGACTTAAATTAAAAAGTACAATCACAAACTCTTCCCCGCCCAATCGGAATAAGTAATCATCCCGGGAAGTGCGCAACATCATTTGAATCAACCGGGCAAGTTCTTTTAAAACGATATCGCCGCCGTCATGACCATGTTTCGTATTGAACTGTTTAAAAAAATCAATGTCAATCGCGATCATGGTGACGTTGCCGCGCCGCTGATTTTCGAAAACGCTTTGCATGAATTCATTAAAGTACTTGCGATTGTAAGCCCCGGTCAGCTCGTCAATGGTGGCGCGTTCATTCAGCTTTGAAAGTACACGCACAAATTTGGATATGCGCAACAATCCGGTAGTCGGGTCCACTCCGGTAAAGCTTTCAAATTCGCCGTCATCCAGAAATATCCCCGCGCAACCCGTGCACAGGTCGATTTCAATTTCGTCGATTTTCTTGTTTTCCATTTCCGCGCCGCATTTAGGGCAATTCATAGAGCGCTCCTGTCGACCGATCGTGTAGTTCGGTGCATTGATAAAAACAATCGTCCGTAAGTTGCAGACGGTCAATCTAAAAGCAACGATTTTCGGACGGGTAGCGGCATAACCGGGCGGTTATCACAAGACGATAATCGGGCAATATCAAAACGATGTTCGTTTATTCTCAAGATGAAGGCTCAATCCTTGTTTCGATGCGCGGTATGGAATCGTATTTCGGGTGGGATTAATTCTCAAGCAAGGTTCGCTTTTTGCCGTTGCATGTACAGAGTACGGAAAACTCTGCGGGCGTGTAAGTTTTGTGCGCAGCAAAAAAGAAAAAAAATTGACCTTCGTCCCGTTGAAAGCAGTCTTAAGGATCACTACCGCAGAGTTTAAATAGCATCATGCGCAATACGGGGCCGGTACAGATTAAACATGCATTTATGATTCAGATTTAAGTATGTCCAATTTTCATTCAGGAAAGGGGGCATATCAGGAGGCACTCATGGAAGCACAACCCGGACCGGAACAACAGGGAGGTTGGCGCGAGCTTTATCGATTGCATATTCTGATTCTGGAGCGCTATTTACAGGAATCGGCCACGGGTCGGTTGAGCGGCGAGCAGACGGTTTATCTGGCCGGCATGCTGGCCAGACAGACGGACCCGCTGTATCGAAAGCAGATTGAAGACCTGATTTTCGAGAGTCCGGAAGACATGGACCGAACCATTCGGCGGCACGATCCATATATCGGCCAGAACGCTCCCATAGTGATTCTGGCTCGCACCAATGCCGAGTTTCTGACGATTGATATTATATCCCGGCAGGAGAATAGCCATACGGTTCGTACATTCGAACTGCAAATTCCCGCGCGATATTTTGGCATCGCTTCGTTTTACGCGCACCAGGCCGGAAATCGAACATTAAGCGATATTTTCGATTCCATTAGAAAGCAGTATGAACTCATTGTGCGCATACTGTCCGGCTATTGCCGGTACATCGAACAGAACAGCCATCAGTTGAGTGAAACCGTGCCCGATCGTCTCTGGCAACGTTTCGGTGAAGTCATCAATGAGCGAAACAATCGGAAAGAAAACCGGGAACGACAGGGTATCGACCCATCGCGGAAGAATCATATTTCACGACGAGAATTCAACGGCATGTTGAATTATTCCAGTCCCAACTGAATCAGGATTCCGTATCTATGTTTTCACCGCAATGCGGACACCGTATATTCCGCGGCTTCAGTGCCGCCGGTTCACGTTGAATACCTTGCCGACTCAGGTTATCCATAAAAGCGGCGCTCAAGATGCCGGTCGGCAACGCGATTAAACCCACTCCGAACAGCGCGATAATTCCGCCCAATAACTTCCCGGCGGGAGTGATGGGATACACATCGCCGTAACCTACGGTCGTGAGTGTGGCCACCGACCACCACAGAGTCGCGAGCACATTGGGAAAAGCTTCGGGCTGGGCCTTATTTTCAAGATAATACATAAAGGTGGAGGATATGATCAGCAGGATCGCACAGATGAAAATTGTCGCGACTAATTCCATTTTGCGTTCACGCAACGCATGATTCATGGCGGCCAGAGCGCGAGAATAACGATGTAGTTTGAAAATACGCATCAATCGCAGGATGCGTACCATACGTAAAAAACGCAAATCAAGCGGAATCAACAT